>JBPCNM010000228.1:0-2966 GCA_051001255.1 Solirubrobacteraceae bacterium | reverse complement strand
GGCCATGACGGCCGCCGGCGCGCGGCCAACCGAACGCGATCGTGACCGCGCGTGCTCGCCGCGTGCTGGCGCGGCTGCCCGCGCCGGGGCGCGGCCCGCGTGATCGTCTACGGCCGCAACGCGGTGCGCGAGGCCATCCGCGGCCCGCGGCGCGTGCGCGCGGTGTGGGCCACCAAGGGGGCGGCGAAGGAGTTCGGCGGCGCGCAGCCGGCCAGCGCCGAGGAGATCGCCAAGCGCTGCGGCTCCGACGGCCACCAGGGCGTGTGCGTCGACGTCGAGGAATACCGCTACGCCGACGCCGCCGCGCTGCTGCGCGAGCCGGCGCCGGTGCTCGTGGCGCTCGACGAGGTGACCGACCCCCAGAACCTCGGCGCCGTGTGCCGGACCGCCGAGTGCGCCGGCGCGACCGGCGTGATCGTGCCGGAGCGCCGCTCGGCGGAGGTCACGCCGGCGGTCTGCAAGGCGTCTGCGGGTGCCGTCGAGCACCTCGCCGTCGGGCAGGTTCGCAACCTCGCCGACTTCCTCGCCGACGCCAAGGCCGCGGGCTGCTGGACCTACGGCGCCGCCGCCGGGGCGCGCACCGCCTACCGCGCCGTGGACTGGCGCGGCGGCGTGGTGCTGGTGCTCGGGGCCGAGGGCCGCGGACTGCGTCCCCGGGTAGCCGCCGCGTGCGACGACCTCGTCGCGCTCCCGCTGCGCGGGCGCATCGATTCGCTCAACGTGAGCGCCACGGCCGCGGTGCTGTTGTACGAGATTCTGCAGCAACGGCTTGACGCGTCCACATAACCGTGCAAGACTCACCCGCATCAGGTTGAGCTTGAGGGTTAGCGATTGGCCTTCCAAGTTCATCAATAGGCGCCGGGGGAGGTGTGCGCCACGACCACATCACGGGCCGGATGGCCCGGAGAGGATCGTTCGTGGCCAAAATCTCCGCAAAGTCTCAATCTACTGTTCAGGTAGACGATGGATATCTGCTCGCCTTGGCCAAGCAAGGCAGCCCCGACGCCTACGAACGCCTTGTGCGTCGCTACTACTCGTTCGTGCGCCTCAAGGCGTCGTCGTACTTCCTCATCGGGGGCGATTCGGACGACCTGATCCAGGAGGGACTCGTCGGCCTCTACAAGGCGATCCGCGACTACCGGACCGACCGCGAGTCCTCGTTCCGCAACTTCGCGGAGTTGTGCATCACGCGCCAGATCATCACCGCCGTCAAGACCGCCACGCGCAACAAGCACACGCCGCTCAACGGCTACGTGTCGTTCTCCTCCACGCCGGCGGGCGCGACCGACAACGAGCCCACGCTCGACGAGATGCTCCCCGGCTCGACGGTCCACGACCCGGTCAACCAGGTGATCTCATCCGAGGAGCTGCGGTCGCTGGTCGCCTGCCTCTCGACCGTGCTGTCCGAGCTGGAGTCCCACGTGCTCGGCCTGTACCTCGACGGGCATTCCTACACCGGGATCGGCGAGCAGCTCGGCTGCGACTGCAAGACGGTGGACAACGCTCTGCAGCGCGTCAAGCGCAAGGTGGGCGCGCACCTGCACTCGCGCGACGTGCTGCTGTAATCCCATCGCATGCCGACCTGGCTCGCCATCGTCCTGGGCGTCTTCGTCGCCCCCATCCTCGTCCTCGCGCTCGGCGGGATCTACGCGCGCCGGCGCCAGCTCGACGCGTCGCGCGGGCGCTTCGACGCCCACCTCGCCGAGGTCAACCGGGATCTCGCCGCCGCGCACGCGCAGGATCGCGGCTGGGCCCGCGACGGCCTGGAGGCCGCGGCCCGCGCCGCCTATGCCGCGCAGCGCCCGGGCGCCGAGCCGGAGGCGCTCACGCTCGTCCAGATCGTCGACCGTCCGGGGACCGACGACGACAAGGCCGTCTTCCGGATCGGATCGGGCGGTCGCGACGAGCGGCTCACGCTCGGGCGCCAGGGAGGCGACTGGGTGTTCGAGCAGCTCGCCTGAAGGGGCGTCACTGCGCGATGAGCGAGCGCCCTTGACGACGTAGGCCGCGAGGTTCACCGCAGCGTCCGTGTGGTCCGCGGACAGGGCGCGCCGGCGGGTGTCGGAGGCAGCAGCAAGGCGTCCGCATCGGCGGGGCGGTCGAGCAGCTCGAAGTCGCTCGCCATGCGCTGCGGCTCGTTGGGCTCGCCGGAGCCGGCGTCCGGTTCCCCGGTGACCTCGACGGAGCGAACCGGTATGCGGCTCGGGGGCGTCGCCTCGTGGCTGGGCTCGACATGCCCGCGCGGCGACGCAGGTAGCGATGAACTGCGCGGTGATGGCGGTCCACCACCTCGCCGAAGCGTGCATGGTCGTGCAGCGACGCCTCGATCAGGCGCGCGTCGGAGATCGGTCGTCGAGTCTGCAGCATCACCACCGCTATCGCCGCGGGCATGGAAAGGTGTCACTCCGCCTTGGCGCGGCGTTCGGACGGCGCGAGCGGCGATGTCCGCGCGCCGCGTCCTGACGATCGCCGAGATCCCGCCGTCGCCTCGGCCACGACTTCCGGCCCGAGTGGAACTGCAGCATCACCCGCCACGCACTGACCGACGAGCCCCGGGTTCAAACGACGGCGTCGAGTCCCAGGCGGTGAGCGACGCCGGCGGCCTCGGTGCGCGAGCGGACGTCGAGCTTCGCCAGGATCCGGGAGACGTGGACGCTGGCGGTCTTCTCGGCCATGTAGAGGTCGCGGCCGATCTCGCGGTTGGTGGCGCCGGCGGCCACGAGTGCGAGCACCTGGCGCTCGCGCGGCGTGAGGCCGAAGGGGTCGTCGCCGTCGTCGGGCTCGGCCTGCGGCTCGGCCGCGCCCTCACCGCACAGTCGCAGCCGCGCACGGGCCGCCAGGCTCTCTAGCTCGCCGGCCAGCCACGCGGCGCCCAGCCGCTCGGCCAGGGCCGCCGCCGCCGAGGCGGGCGCGATCGCGGCCTCGCGGTCGCCGGTGCCGACGAGCGCCTCCGCGTGGCGCCAGCG
>JBPCNM010000227.1:0-9765 GCA_051001255.1 Solirubrobacteraceae bacterium | reverse complement strand
GCAGAACGCCATCGCGTTGAAGTAGTAGGCGAGGTAGTCCATCCGCTCGACGACGGGGATGGCCTTCCAGTACGCCTTGTCCTCGGCGGTCTTCTCGATCCCGGTGTGGAGGTAGCCGATGATCGGCCTGACGTCGCGCACCACCTCGGCCTCTAGCGTGGCGACCAGCCGCAGCACGCCGTGCGTGGCCGGGTGGTGGGGGCCGAAGTTGATCGAAAGCAGCTCCTCGGACTCCGGGTGCGCGATGTGGGAGAGCTCGATCGACTCCTCCATCTCGCGGTACGGGAGCTCGGGCACCAGGCGCGGCTCGCGGGTCTCGATCTCGCTCATTGCCACCACTCCGGCGTCGTGGACTCGTTGTGCGTGAACAGGACCGGCTCGCCGCCGATCGGGAAGTCGCGCCGCTGCGGGTGGCCCTCGTAGTCCTCGGGCATCAGGATGCGGCGCAGGTCGTAGTGGCCGTCGAAGACGACGCCGAACATGTCGTAGACCTCGCGCTCCTGGTGGTCGGCCGTCGGCCAGTCGGCCGTCACGCTGGGGACGTGCGGGTCGGCCAGCGGGACGCGCGTGCGGACCGAGATGCGGTCGACCTCGTGCATGTCGAGCAGCTCGTAGTGCACGCCGAGGCGCGGCTCCTCGGGGAAGTAGTCCACGCCGTGCACGGAGGCCAGGAAGCCGTAGCCCTTGCCGCGCAGGTGCGCGAGCGTGGCCGGCACCGCGCCGGGCGCCACCAGTAGCGCCGCCTGATCGCGGAAGTAGACGGTGCCCAGCACCGACTTGGCGTCGGCGTCGCGCAGCTCCTGCGCGGTCAGCTCCAGGCCGGTCGCGTCAGGCATGAGGGTCTACGCCCTTGGGCCTGCGGCCGAGGGGCTTCGCCTGGTTGATCTCCCGCACCGCGCCCGGGCGCTCGCGCTCGAGCTGCCCGACGACCTCCTCGGTGCCGTGGCCGCCATAGCGCGAGCGCCAGCCCTCGTCGGGCTGCGACAGGATCGCGGCGCGCAGCTTGAGGATGCCGTGCACGAGCGACTCGGGCCGCGGCGGGCAGCCGGGCACGTGCAGGTCGACCGGCAGGAACTTGTCGCCCGGCACGAGCGCGTAGTTGTTGAACACGCCCATCGAGGACGAGCACGCGCCCATCGCGATCACGTAGCGCGGCTCGAGCATCTGCTCGTAGATGCGCCGGATCACCGGCGCCATCTTGATCGAGATGCGGCCCGACAGGAAGATCGTGTCGGCCTGGCGCGGGGTGGCGCGGGCGGCCTCGAAGCCGAAGCGCGCGATGTCCACGCGCGGGCCGATGTGCGACATCCACTCGATCGCGCAGCAGGCGAGGCCGAACGAGAGGGGGAAGTTCGCATTGCCCACCGCCCAGCGCCCCGCCTTCTCCAGCGTCGTGGTCAGCACGGACTGCTCGGCGTGCTCCTCGAGCTCGGGACCGTCGAGCGCGCCCTTGAGCATGTCGCGGGCGCGCAGCTGGCGGGCGCGGAACTCCGCCTTGTCGCCCGCGCCGAGCGGCTGGCGGGTCACCTCCATTCCAGGGCCCCTCTCCGCCAGACGTACACGTAGGCGATCAGCAGCAGGACGATGAAGACGATCGTCTCCACCAGGGCGAAGACGCCGAACGCTCCGAGCTGCAGCGCGACGGGAAACAGCAGGATCGTCTCGATGTCGAACACGATGAACAGCATCGCGACGAGGTAGAAGGAGATCCCGAAGCGGAAGTTCTTGCGCACGTCGGACGGCAGCCCGCACTCGTAGGGGTCGGCCTGCGAGCGCGGCGCGCGGTTGCGGCCCAGCACGTTGCCCAGCAGCGAGTTGATCGTCGCGAAGACCAGCCCGAGGAGCGCACCGAGGCCCAGGAAGACGAGCGCCGGAAGATAGGAACGGATCATCCCGACCGGATTTGTAGCACTGCTTGTGCGGGAATGTTACTTAGTGACATTCTGCACTGGAGCGAGGCGGTTGCTAGAGCCATCCCGACGCGCGTACCCCCAACAGGGTGACCACGAGCGCGGAAGCCGCCATGACGCCCATCTCCCGGCGCACGATCGCTCCCACCAGGCGGCGCCGCTCGGCCTCCGGGAGCGCCGCGACGGCGTCCCTGCCGTCGAGCTTGCGGTGGTCGAGCTCGGTCTGCGCGGCGACCAGCCGCAGCTGCTCGGCGAACAGCGCGACGCCGAGCGGGGTCAGGCCGTAGACCAGGTGCAGCGGCGGCAGCGGCTCGCCCGAGAGCGAGAGCGCGACGCCGAGCGCCGCCTCGACCGCCACCAGCCCCTGGCCGGCGCGCAGCAGCGGCCAGAAGCCGGGCGCGTCGCGCAAGCGCCACCACGCGAAGGCGCCGTGGAGGCCGGCGGCGAGGTTCACGGCCACGACCGCGATCCCCAGCGTGATGTGGACGGCGGTCACCCCAGCCCGCCGTAGGCGCCGCGGAACCAGACCAGCGGCTCGGTCCTGCCGCCGGACTCGGCGGCCCGCACGGCGCCGATCCCGATCGTGTGGTCGCCGGCGGGCACCAGCTCGGTCAGCGCGCAGCCGACCCACGCCAGCGCGTCCTCGAGCACCGGGATCCCGTCCTGGACCGCGTGCGGGACGTCGGCGAACTTCTCCGCCTCGGGCAGCTCGGACGAGGCGAAGCGCCGCGCCAGCCCCTCCTGGCGAGCCTCGAGCACGTTGACCCCGAAGCGCTCGGTCTCCCGCACGACCCTGAGCGTGCGGGCGCCGTTGGCGAAGCAGACCAGCAGCAGCAGCGGGTTCAGCGAGAGCGAGCACACCGCGTTGGCCGTCATGCCCACGGGGCCTTCCGGCCCGGTCGCGGTCACGACGGCGACACCGGTCGCGAAGTGGCCCATGACCGCGCGGAAGCGGCCGGGCTCGACGGGATGCATGGGCATGGGCGCGGGAATTGTTTCGTATGCTTGCGCCCGCCATGCCGCGCCCCGGACGTTCCCGCCTGCTCGCCCTCGCCGTCGTGGCCGCCGCCACCGGCCTCGGCGCGTGCGGCGAGCAGAGCATCGAGCTCGCCAGGTCGAACCCCGACTACGAGGGCGCGAAGATCTTCCAGCAGCGCTGCTCGGGCTGCCACACGCTGACCGCCGCCGGCGCGCAGGGCTCGGCCGAGCAGGCCAACGGGCGCGAGTACAAGGACGGTCCGAACTTCGACCAGCGCGCGGAGCAGGAGGACCAGGTCCTCTACGCGATCCAGAACGGCGGCTTCTCGTCCGGGCCGATGCCGCAGGACATCGTCGTCGGCGAAGAGGCCCGGAAGGTGGCCGAGTTCGTCGCGAAGTACTCCGGCTCGGAGACGCCGGGCTTCGAGGAGCCGGGCAGCGCGCCGCCCACGGGCAGGTGAGGTGCTCGACCTGAAGGCCGTCCGCGACGACCCCGGCCCCGTGCGCGAGGCGCTCGCGCGGCGGCGCGACGGGTCCGAGGCGCAGCTGGAGCGGGCGCTCGCGCTCGACGTGCGCCGGCGCGAGCTGCTGCCCGCGGTCGAGGGGCTCAAGGCCAAGCAGAACACCGCGTCGCAGGCGATCGCCGCCGCGAAGCAGGGTGGCGCGGATGCGAGTTCCGCGATCGCGGAGATGCAGGAGGTGGCGCGGCGCGGCAAGGCGCTGCGCGAGGAGCTCGACGGCGTGCAGGCCGAGCTCGACGAGGCGCTCGCCGCGCTCCCCAACCCGCCCGACCCGACCGCCGCCGACGAGGACGAGGTCCTCTACGAGCGCGGCGAGGCCGGGAAGGCAGGCAAGGACCACCTCGAGCTGGCCGGCGCGTGGATCGACATGGAGGCGGGCGCGCGCGTGGCCGGCTCCCGCTTCGCCTACCTCAAGGGCGACCTCGTGATGCTCGAGCTCGCGCTCGTGCGCTGGACGCTGGAGCTGCTGCGCGGCAAGGGCTTCGAGCCGGTCCTCCCGCCCGTGCTGGTCCGCGAGCAGGCGCTGCACGGCACCGGCTACCTGCCCGACACCGAGCAGCAGATCTACCGCCTCGCCGACGACGCGCTCTATCTGGCCGGCACGAGCGAGGTACCGCTCGCCTCGCTGCACGCGGGCGAGATCCTCGACGCCGAGCGACTGCCGCTGCGCTACGCGGGCTTCTCCCCGTGCTTCCGGCGCGAGGCCGGCGCGGCGGGCCGCGACACGCGCGGGCTGTTTCGCGTGCACCAGTTCGACAAGGTCGAGATGTTCTCGTTCGTCGCACCCGAGGACGCGGTCGACGAGCACGAGCGGCTGCTCGCCAACGAGGAGGAGATCCTCACCGCGCTGGTGATCCCGTACCGCGTGGTCAACATCGCGGTCGGCGACCTGGGCGCCTCGGCGGCCAAGAAGTACGACTGCGAGGCCTGGCTCCCGGGCCAGCAGCGCTACCGTGAGCTCACCTCGACCTCGAACACGACCGACTTCCAAGCCCGGCGGCTCGACATCCGCTACCGGCCCGAGGGCGGCGGGCCGCGCCACGTCGCCACGCTGAACGGCACCGCGGTGGCGGTCGGGCGTACGCTGATCGCGATCGTGGAGAACGGCCAGCGCGACGACGGCTCGATCGCCGTGCCCGAGGTGCTGCACGCGTGCGGCGCACCGCATGAGCTGCGCGGCCCCGGATGACGAGATCGGCGGACCCGACGCGTGCGGCCGCGCCGAAGCGGGCATGCGGAGCGGGTATGAGCGAGACTCCGATCACGCCCGAGGACCCGGACATCCCGGAGGATCCGCCGCCCGCCGAGAGCGGGGAGCCCGAGATCGACGACCAGCCGCTCGGCGTGCCCGACGAGCTCGACGAGGACGCGCCGCCGTTGCCCGGCTTTCCCGAGTCAGAGCCGCCCCAGGCCGACTGAGCCGCACCGCGCTGCAACCGCTTTGGCGGCCGGGCGGGCGGGAGTGTGCTTGGCTGGGAGCCGTGACGCCGAGCAGACGACGTTCCGGCCGGCGACGCGGGGTGTTCGCCGCCCTGCGCCACGTCGGCGACATGGCCATCGATCTGGGCACCGCCAACACGGTGGTCTACGTGCGCGGCCGCGGGATCGTGCTGTCCGAGCCGTCGGTGGTCGCGATCGACGAGCGCACCGGGGAGGTGCACGCCGTCGGCTCGGAGGCCCAGCTGATGATCGGGCGCACGCCGGCCAGCATCTCCGCCGACCGCCCGCTGCGCCACGGCGTGATCGCCGACTTCGAGGTGACCGAGGCGATGCTGCGCCGCTTCATGGAGAAGGTGCTCTCCAGCCGCTTCTCCCGCCCGCGGCTCGTGATGTGCGCGCCGTCGGGCGTCACCGAGGTCGAGCGTCGGGCGGTGGAGGAGGCCTCGCTGTCGGCCGGCGCCCGTGAGGTGCACCTGATCGAGGAGTCGCTGGCGGCCGCGATCGGCGCCGGCCTGCCGATCGCCGAGCCGGTCGGCCGCATGGTGGTCGACATCGGCGGCGGGACGAGCGAGGTGGCGGTGATCTCGCTCGGCGGCCTCGTCGTCAGCCGCTCGCTGCGGGTCGGCGGCTACGACCTCGACGAGGCGATCACCAGCCACATCCGCAACGAGCACCGGATGGCGATCGGCTCTCAGAGCGCCGAGGGGATCAAGCTCGCCGTCGCCGCCGCGACGCCCCAGCGCGAGGACCTCGTCACCCAGGTGCGCGGGCGCGACCTGATGTCGGGCCTGCCGCGCGAGGTCGAGCTGACCGCCGAGGAGGTGCGCACCGCGATCGCCGGAACCCTGGCCGACATCGTCGCCGCCGTGCACGCCACGTTGGAGGAGACGCCGCCCGAACTGGCCGCCGACATCACCAAGGAGGGCATCCTGCTGGCCGGCGGCGGCGCGCTGTTGCGCGGTCTCGACGAGCGGCTGGAGGCGGAGACCGGGATGCCCGTCCGGGTCGCCGAGCATGCGCTCGAGTGCGTCGCGCTCGGCGCCGGGCAGTCGCTGGAGGAGCTCGACCGGATGGGTCGCGGCCGCAGGTAGGCCGCCCCGAAGCCGGATGCGGTCTTAGACCGGAGGTCGATGAGCACGGGACGCCTGCCCGGCCGTATGTATCACACGTGATACTTGGTACGACATGGCCGACGTGAGCATCCGCGAGCTGCGCAACCACGGGGGCGAAGTGGTGGACCGTGCCGCTCGCGGCGAGCAGATCACGATCACACGAGCGGGGAAGGCCGTGGCAGAGCTGCGCCCTGTCTCCCTGTCGCCGCTGGCCGCGAGCACGCTGCTCGCTCGATGGCGCACACTTCCTGCCCTTGATCCGGCCGCTGTGCGGGCGGACATCGACGAGACGATGGATTCACGCCTGTGAGCGCGGGGCGAGCAATCCTCGACACCTCGACGGTCATCCTGCTCGCGCGGCTCACCGATGCGACGGCGCTGACGGCCGAGCCGCTCATCACCACGATCCCGCTCGCCGAGCTCTCCGTCGGCCCGCTTGTCGTAGAAGACGAGCGCGAGCGCGTGACACGTCAAGCCCATCTGCAACAGGCCGAGGCCGACTTCGACCCGCTTCCCTTCGACGCCGCTGCGGCCCGCGCATTCGGGCGCGTCGCGACATCGCTGCGGCGCGCTGGCCGCAAGACCGCGGCGGGTGCATACGACGCGATGATCGCCGCGACCGCGATCGCACACGGTCTCCCGCTCTACACCTGCAACCCCGCCTACTTCACCGGCATCGACGACCTCCAGCTCGTCGCCGTGCCGCAACCGCCGGCTGATTGAACCACTCCCTCGACGGCATCCGTGGAGTCAGGTCGCCCGCCGCCCACCGAGTCGGTCGCATGGGCGCTTCCCTACGGAGCAGCTCACGCCCCACGCAGCTCCGGCCGCCGCACCGCTGCTCCTCGTCCGAGGGGGTAGGGCCGGGCTCGGCCAGCGGAACCTACGACGCGTGACACCGAGCGAGCGTGGGCCTGCCGGCCGTCCTCCGCTACGGGCGGAGTCTGCGGCGATCCTGCTATGAGTGAGGATTCATTCATGGACGCCCCCGATCGACGACTGCAGCTTCTCGACGCCACCCGTCGCGTCATCGCACGGCTAGGCATCCGGCGCATGCGGATGGAGGACGTCGCCCGCGAGGCCGGTGTCTCCGCCGGCCTGCCGTATCGGCACTTCGCCGGCCGAGACGAGCTCGTGACCGCGCTGCTCGACCACCTCGTGTCGACGCCCGCCCGCACGCCGTCTGCGACCGGTGGCTCGGGGCTGCTGCCGGCGCTGTCGTACGGACTCAGCGAGGATCCCGACGCGCGCATCACGGCGCAGGCGTGGGGCGAGCTCTACGCCGAGGCGCGCTTCGACGCCGAGCTGCGTGCGCGCCTCGTCGCATCGGTCGATCCCTGGATCGACGAGGTCGCCGACAGCCTCGCCGTCGAGACCGGGCGGCCCGTCGCCGAGGTGCGCCCGGCCGCCGAGCGTCTCGTGGCACTCGCCGAGGGGGTCATGAGCTGGTGGCAACTCGACCGCGTCGACGCCGCACGCGCCTACAAGCTGCTGCAGGACGCCGCCATGCAGAGCGTCACGCAATTGAGCCAGGGCCGATGAGACGGCGCGACGCGTTGCGGGTGCTGGTGCGCCCAGCGCGCCGATGGCTGATCCTGGGGTTCGCGCTCACGCTTCTGAGCACCGCTCTGTCGCTCGTGCAGCCGCTGCTGCTGCGCGCGCTGCTGTCCGGCGTCGAGGACGGCGACGGGCTCGCCGTCGGCGCGATCCTGCTGCTCGTTGCCGCCTTGGTCGCGGAGACCGTCGTCTGGTCTGGGGAGATCCGGATGCTCGGCCGCGGCGCGGCCGAGATCCTCCGGACGTTGCGCCACCGCCTCGCCGGCCACCTCCTACGCCTACCGGTGGCCACCCACGACGAGCTGCGCTCCGACGATCTCGTCGCGCGGATGAGCACCGACACCGAGACCCTGCGCGCCGGGCTCACCGAGGCCTCCTCGGCGCTGGTGGCCGGTACGCTGCTGGCGGTCGGATCCACGGTGCTCATGGCGATCCTCGACCCGCTCCTGCTCGCCGTCACCCTCGTGGCCACCGCCGGGGCAGGCGTGGTGCTCTACGTCACCGGCCCCAAGCTCCGCGACGCCGCGCACGAGAGCCAGGAGGCGACCGCGGGGATGGCCCGCGAGACGGGCCGCGCCCTCCGTGCGCTCAGGACGGTCAAGGCCTTCGGGGCCGAGGCGGAGCTCGCCGCGCGGATTGGCGGACGTGTCGACCACGCCTACGACCGCGGCCTCCGGGTGCTCCGGCTGCATGCGCTCATCACCCCCGGCTCGATCAGCGCGCTCAGCGTCGCCTATGTCGCGGTGATCGCGGTCGGTGGTACCCGCGTGGCCTCCGGCGCGCTCAGCGTCGCGGACTTCGTCGCCTTCCTCTTCTACCTCTTCGCGCTGATCGATCCGCTGTCCCGTACCGCGCAGGCCGTAGTCGAGCTGCAGACCAGCGCCGGCGCCGCCCGCCGCATCGCCGGCGTCCTCGCCCTGCCCGCCGAGCCTGCGGCCGTCGCCGGATCCCGCCCGCGGCGGCCGTCGACGCCGCCGGAGATCGCCTTCGACGGCGTCTCCGTCGAGCTGGGCGGCCGGCCCGTCCTGCGCGACGTCTCGTTCCGCGCGACCGCCGGCGCACGCACGGCGCTCGTCGGCCCCTCCGGCGCGGGCAAGACCACGCTGCTCGGCCTCCTGGAGCGCTTCCACCACCCCGACGCCGGGCAGATACGGCTCGGCGGCGAGGACATCGCCGGGCTCGAGCTCGCCGACTCCCGCGCCCTGATCGGCTACGTCGAGCAGGCCGCCCCGCTGCTGGACGGCACGATCCGCGAGAACCTCCTCCTCGGGCGCCCAGACGCCGACGACGCTGCGATTCAACGCGCCGTCACGGAGGCCGATCTCGCCGACGTGATCGCCGCTCTGCCCGACGGCCTAGACACCGAGGTCGGCGAGTCGGGGCTGCGGGTCTCCGGCGGCCAGCGCCAGCGAATCGCGGTCGCACGCGCGCTGGTCGGCGACCCGCCCGTCCTGATGCTCGACGAGCCGACCTCCCAGGTCGACCCCATCAGCGAGGACCACCTCCGCGCCATGCTCGACGACCAGCGTGGGCACCGGACCGTCCTGGTCGTCGCCCATCGCCTCGCCACCGTCCGTCACGCCGATCACGTCGTCGTCCTCGACCACGGCCGCGTCCATGCGCAGGGTACGCACGACCAGCTCTTGGCCATCAGCGACCTGTACCGCTGCCTTGCCCGCAACGACCTCGTCAAGGCGCCCCGCGACGGTCACGCGATGTAGGGATGCCTTCGAACACGCTCCCGCCACCGACTACGGCGACTTCGCCGGCGGCGGCGTCATGCGCTCCGCCCCGGCTGTCCGGCGTTCCCGGTGCGCCTCGCGTCCGAGCTGTTCGCCCGCGCCGCCGAGGCGCTCGATCGGCGCGGGCCGCTGTCCCTGTGGGATCCGTGCTGCGGCTCGGCACACATGCTGACCTCCACCGCGCTCGGCCGCGAAGCGGGACGCTGGCGGCTCGCGCTCATCACGTCGTCGTGTCTCCCGTAGGTGAGCTGAGGGGGACCTGCACAAGCGCCTCGACGTCGCCACGATAGAGCTGGTCGTCGGTGGCCGTGACCGGGTGACGAGGCGCCTCGCCTGCGAGCACGGCGAGGACGTCTGCGCACGCCGTCGTGAAGCACCGTCGATGGCACCGGGTCGTCGCCCCGGCGATGTGCGGTGTCGGAAGCACCCACGGGTTGCTGCGGAACGACGCGTCCGCGGGCGGCGGCTCCGGATCGAAGACGTCGACCGCGGCACGGATCTCCGC
>JBPCNM010000226.1:0-13214 GCA_051001255.1 Solirubrobacteraceae bacterium | reverse complement strand
GCGGCAATCTGTGCACCGCATCCCCGGCGGCCGACCTGGCTCCTCCCCTCATGGCCCTGGGCGCGCGGGTCGAGCTGCGCTCCGTCCACGGCGGTCGCACGCTCGCGGTGGAGGACCTCTTCGCCGGGCCCAAGCGCACCGTCATGGCCGACGACGAGCTGCTCGTCGCCGTTCGCGTTCCCTCGCGTCCCGGCGTCGGCGTCGGCTTCGGGCGCGTCGCGCGCACCACCGTCGACATCGCCCTGGCGCACGCCGCCGCGTGCATCGAGCTCGACGCCGCCGGCGCGATCGGTGACGCGCGCGTGGCGTTGTGCTCGGTCGCGCCCACCCCGGTGCGAGCCCGCACCGTCGAGGACAGGCTGGTGGGCCTGCGCCCGCACCGCTCCGCCACCGAGATCGAGCGCGCCGCGCGGGCCACCGCCCAGGACGTCGCCCCGATCGACGACGTGCGCGCGTCGGCGGCCTACCGGCGCGAGGTCAGCTGCGTGCTCGTCAAGCGCGCCGTCCACATGGCCCTCGGCCGCATCGACCGCGCGGAGGCGTCGGCATGGGCCGCCTGAACGTCAACGGCATCGAGCACGAGCTCCAGGGCGGAGCGGTGGAGCGGCTCTCGACCGTGCTGCGCTCCGACCTCGGCCTGCTCGGCGTCCACGTCTCGTGCGCCGAGGGTGAGTGCGGCGCTTGCACCGTCCTGGTCGACGGCGAGCCCATGACGGCGTGCCTGATGCTCGCGCGCCAGGCCGAGGGTCGTGCGGTCGTCACGATCGAGGGTCTGGGCGGACTGGCGGCGCTGCATCCGATCCAGGAGGCGTTCGTCGAGGAGCAGTCGTTTCAGTGCGCGTTCTGCACCCCCGGCTTCGTCATGGCGACCAAGGCGTTCTTGGAGCGCAACCCCGACCCGACGCCCGAGCAGGCCGCGGCCGGCGTGAGCGGCAACATCTGCCGCTGCGGCGCGTACCCGTACATCGTCCAGGGCGTGCTGACCGCCGCCGCCAAGCTGAGAGGGGCGGACACCACGGGCCGCCCGCCGAGCGGTGTCATCCCCGCGCCCGCCGACCAGTCTCCGACGGAGGTCTGGCCTTGCACGTCCAGCTCGAGCCGCTCGCACCGGCGCGCCCGTCGTCGGAGGGGCTGACCATCGCGGGCCGTCCGGTCCCCGTCAAGGATGCGCGGGAGAAGGTGACGGGCACCACCACCTACGGCGTGGATCTCGCGCTGCCCGGGATGCTGCACGGCGCGATCCTGCGCAGCCCGCACCCGCACGCCCGCGTGCTGCGGATCGACACCACGGTCGCGGAGGCGCTGCCGGGCGTCATCGGGGTCGCCACCCACCTGGACTGCCCACAGAACGTCTGGGAGGCGTGCTGGTTCAACTACCGCGGGCGGGTGCTCGACGGCACCGCGCGCTTCGTGGGCGACGATGTGGCGGCGGTGGCCGCGACGAGCGAGCGCAGCGCACGGCGCGCGCTCGAGCTCATCGATGTCGAGCGGGAGCCGCTGCCCGCCGTGTTCGAGGTCGACGACGCGATGGCGCCCGATGCGCCGCAACTGCGCGACGAGGGCAACGTGCGTCCGCCCTACACCGTGGAATGGGGCGACGTCGCGGAGTCGCGCCCGCTCGCCGACGTCGAGACCACCTGCGACGTCACGTTCGAGAGCCAGCAGATGGCGTCGATCGGCCGCAACGCCTGCATCGCGCGGTGGGTCGGCGACCGGGTCACGGTGTGGACCGCATCCCAGACGCCGACCGAGCTCCGCGACGGCATCCACGAGGCGTTCGGCCTTCCCTTGAGCAAGGTGCGGGTGATCGCCACGCCGACGGGCAGCTCGTTCGGACTGTGGTGGAGCAACAACTTCATGCTCGTCTGCGTCCTGCTGGCGCGCAAGGTCGGGCGCCCCGTCCGCATCGAGCTCTCGAACGAGGAGTGCATGGCGACCGTGAAGCGGCGTCATCGCGAGCGCTGTCGCGGTCGCATGGGAGCCACGCGCGACGGTGACCTGGTGTACGCGGAGATCGACCACGTGATCGACAACGGCGCGTACGGGTTCAAGGACGACGTCGGCTTCTTCTGCATCGACAACTGGGGCCGCAACCGCAGCGGTCGCGTGACGATCACGGGCGTCAACACGAACCGCGTGACGGCCGGCTGCATGCGCGGCGTGGGCGACGTCACGCTCGGCGCGGCCTACGAGCGCATGGGCGACAGCCTCGCGGCCCAGCTCGGGATCGATCCGATCGAGTTCCGGCTCAAGAACCAGATCCGCACGGGCGAGGAGCTCCATTGGCGCCATGCCCTGCACAACATGCGCGGCGGCCACGAGGCATACCTCGCCGCCCTGCCCGACGACGCGCTCGCGCGGTGGCCCGAGCTCTTCAGGCTCTCGAGCGGGTCGACCGAGGACATCCTGCGCCGTGGCGCCGAGGCGTTCGGGTGGGAGGACCGCTGGCGCGGGTGGGGCCTGCCGGCGGCCAGCGACGGCCCGCTGCGCCGCGCGGTCGGCGTCGCCACCGGGATCCACTGCTGCGGCGTCGAGTTCGAGGGGAACACCTCGGCGATCGTCCGCGTGAACCCTGACGGAAGCGTCAAGGTCCATGCCAGCGCCGGCCGGCAGGGACAGGGCAGCGAGACGACGCTCTCACAGGTCGCGGCCGAGGCGCTCGGCGTCCCGTTCGAGCTCGTCGAGATCGAGACGGGCGACACGGATTCCTGCCCGTGGAGCCACGGCTCGATCGCGAGCAACACGATGTTCCGCATCGGCTTCGCCGTCCTGTCGGCCGCGAACGACGCGCGGCGCCAGATCCTCGAGCTGGCTGCGCGTGAGCACTTCGAGTGCGTCGCGTCCGAGTTGACGATCCGCGAGGGCGTCGTCGCGCACCCCGGCGGCGAGTCGATCACGATCGGCGAGCTGCTCGCGCTGCTTCGCAGCGACACGCTCGGCCAGCAGTCCTCGGTCACGGGGACCACGCGCGACGCCATGCCACCGTCCACGGCCTTCGCACGCCACTTCGCGGCGAACTTCGTCGAGGTCGAGGTCGACGTCGAGACGGGCGAGATCCGGCTGACCGACTACCTGGCCGCTCAAGACAGCGGCACGGTCATGAACCCGCAGGTGCTCAAGAACCAGGTGATCGGCGGCGCCATCTGCGGCGCCGGGTTCGCCCTCTACGAGGCGCTCCAGTTCGACGAGCGCACCGGGGAGGTCCGCAACGGGAACCTGCTCGACTACAAGCTGCTGCGTGCCACGGACTTCCCGTGGCAGAGCCGCGTGCTGTTCGGCCGTTCCTATGACCCCGTCGGACCCTTCGGGGCCCGTGGCGCCGGCGAGGCGCCGATCGCCGCCGCGGGTCCGGCGATCTCCCAGGCCGTGTACAACGCGCTCGGGGGGGTCTGGGTCGACATGCCGATGACCCCGGAGCGGGTGCTGGGCGCACTCGGCCGTCTGAGCCCATGAAGCTCGAGTATCCGAGCTGGGACGAGCTGCGGTCGTCGCTGTGGATCGAGGGCCGCCGGTTCCCCATGCTCGCGCACGACACGCCGACGTTCCTGGGCGTGCCGTCCGCGACCCGGCCCGAGGAGCTCGACGGCGCGGACGCCGTGATCATCGGCAGCCCGTACGTGACGAGCTGGACCGAGGAGTACGCGGGCGTCGCCAAGGACGAGTGGCTCGCCGCCCCGAAGCGCGTCCGCCAGCAGTCGATCCGCTACGCCACCGGCTATCTGCAGGAGTTCGACCTCGACATCTGCCAGGAGCTGCGGATCGTCGACTACGGCGACGCCGACATCCCGCCGGAGGCGCGGTCCAGCCAGACACCCGGAGTCATCCTGGCGGCGCAGGATGCGGTCGAGCGCAAGGTCAACGATGCGCTCGACGCGGGCGCCATCCCGTTCGTCATCGGCCAGAACTCGCCCTGCGGCTCCTACGCCATCGCGAAATGCGTGGCCGAGCACACCGCCGGCAACGTCGGCGTCGTCAGCCTCGACACCCACTGGGACGTGGAGCCGATCGACGCGGTGACGATGGATCCGCGCATCGCGGGCGGCTCGGCCTGGCTGGCCAAGATGCTCGAGCTCCAGCCGTCGATCCTTGCGCGAAACCTCGTCGAGATCGGCCCGCGCGGGATGCTGGAGGACGTCGCGACGCTGCGCCGCCTGCGCGCGGCGGGGGCGGGCTTCTACTCCGGCTGGGACGTCAAGCGGCTGGGCATCGAGGAGGTGTGCCGCGGCCTGGATGCGGCGTACGCCGACGTGGACGCCGTCTACTCCCACTTCGACATGGACGTCATCGGCGGATCCGGACCCGCGCCGGGAGACATCCTGGGGGAGCTGGCCGAGCCGCTGGGGCTCACGGAGTACGAGGTGCTGCGGATCGCCCACGAGGTCGGTCTGCGCGGCCTGGCCGGCTTCTCCTTCATCTGCATCCCTCCCGGGTCGGCCGCGGTCTACCGGCTGATCGTGTACGTCATCGCCTATGTGCTCGCCGGCCGGGTGCTCGGCCGTCGCGCGGGTGCGCTCAGCTGATCGCCGCGGCGGCGCGCTCGCTCGAGAAGCCCGACACGCGCAGCGTGATCTGCTGCACGCCGTCGCGCTCGCTGAGCTCGAGGCGAAGCGACAGCTTGTCGCTGCGATAGATCAACCGTGCGATCTCGAGCGGCGGCGCATCCTCGCCCTGCTCGCGCTCGACCGCCGTGAGCAGGAAGACGGCCGACCGGGCGGGGACCTCGAGCAGCTCGGCCATGTACGGCGAGCAGGAGCTCGTCTCCACGGTCAGCTCGGCCGGCGCGAGCTGGAGGCTCCGGACGTGTGAGGCGTCGACGGTGCCCTGCCGCGCCGCCGCCGCGAAATCGGGGACCCGGCGAGCATCGAGGAACGAGTAGGCGACCGCGATCGGCGAGCCTTCCAGGAGCAGGCGCCAGTCCACGCGCAGCACGTCGGCGCTGCCCAGCCGCGTGCTGAGCGCCTCGTCGACCTCGGCGTCCGAGTGGGCGACGATCTCGATGGCGTGCCGGGTGCGCCGGAGCGACCGCACGACCCGGAGCAGCCCCCCGGCGAGGTGATCGGGCTTGGGCGGCGCCACGAACGTGCCCGCTCCGTGGCGGCGCACCACCTCGCCGTCGTCCTCCAGGATGGTGAGCGCCTCGCGCACGACGTGGCGGCTCACGCCGAACAAGCGGCAGAGCTCGGACTCGGAGGGAAGCGGCGTCCCCGGGCTCCAGCGCCCCGCCGCCATCTGCTGGTGCAGCACGTCCTGCAGCTGGTAGTAGAGCGGGACCGGGCCGCTCCGGTCGAGCGCGGGTGGCTTCCATGTGCGCGCCGCCATGCGGCCACTCTAACGGGCTGCGAGCGGCGATCCGACGGCCGTCGCGTGGTCCCTCAGGCCGAACGTTCGTGTTGACAGGCAGAACCCGGCGAGGTACGGTCGTCCGGACAACTTGTGGAGGAGGGACGGTATGCCGGCCATGCGCCCGGAGGACGTGGACTACATGCTCGCCGACGCGTTCAACGCACGCGACCTCGCCGCGGCAACCGAGCTCTACGAGCCGGACGCCAGCGTCCGCCGGCTCGAGCGTGACGGCGGCACGGTCGCCACCGGCGCCAAGGGGATCGAGGAGGTCATGGCCGGATACGTCGGCCTCGACCCGCAGATGGAGATCGTCGTCCACCACGTCACCCGGGCCGGCGACGTCGCCCTCCTGCGCTCGCAGTGGCGCATCACGGGCACCGACGGCGCCGGAGATCCGATCGAGCTGGCCCACAACGGCGTGGAGGTGGTGCGCCGGCAGACCGGCGGGGAGTGGCGCTTCGTGATCGACCATCCCTACGGCGCCGACCGGCAGTTCGAGGTCGCGACCATTCCCGCCCGCGACAGCGCGTGACGCGGGCACACCGAGGAGACACGCCATGACCACCGTCTCGTCCCAGGTCGCGCCGAGCGACGCTACCGCCCCGGCGGGCAACGGTCGCTTCGAGCTCGAGCGGCACGGGTTCGACTTCATTCCCGAGTCCGGCCGCACGATGACGCTGACCGAGACCGGCTTCTTCTGGCTGGGCGCCAACGCCAACCTCTTCTTCGTCACGGTGGGAGCCATCGCCCTCGGGCTCGGCTTGACGGTGTGGCAGGCGCTCCTCGCCGTGCTCGTGGGCAACCTGCTGTTCGGCTACGTCGCCTGGGGGGCCGTCGCCGGGCCGCGCGCGGGGCTGCCGACGCTGACCCTCTCGCGCGCCGCCTTCGGCGTCCAGGGCAACCGGTTCCACGGCTTCCTGGCCTGGCTGACGTCCGTGGCCTTCGAGGCCATCAACACGACGCTCGCCGTCTTCGCCGTGGTCGCGCTGTTCGACCAGATCGGCTGGGACGGCTCGGGCGCGGCCGGCAAGGTCATCGCCCTGGTCGCCGTGCTCTGCGTGTCGGCGGGCGGCGCCTACCTCGGCCACGCCACCATGGTCTGGATCCAGCGCGTGTTCGCGTACGCCCTGATCGTGGTCCTGCTGGCGGTCTTCGCCTACACGGTCGGCGGCGTCGACTGGAACGCCGGCGCGGACACCGGGTTGTCGTTCGGAGCGACCCTCGCGCTGATGTGCGTGGCGGTGGGGATCGTCGCGTCCGGCCCGTTGTCCTATCTGTTCAACACCGCCGACTTCGTCCGCTACCTGCCGTCGGCCACGCCGTCGCCCAAGATCGTGCGCGGGGTGTTCGCCGCCGCGTTCTCCATGGCCCTGTTCCTGTCGGTGATGGGCGTCCTACTCGCCTCCCGCGGGGACATGAGCGATCCCGTCGCCGGCGTCGAGCCCTTCGTCCCGGGGTGGCTCTTCGTGCTCTACATCCTCGCCGCCATCGGTGGCCTCGTCGCCAACAACGTGCTCACGTTCTACGCCTCCGGGCTGATCCTGCAGTCGATCGGCCTGCCGCTGCGCCGCTACCAGGCGACGTTCGCCGACGTCGCGGTCTCGACGCTGCTGATCCTCTACGTGCTCTTCGTGCGCGACTTCACCACCTCCCTGAACGACTTCCTGGCGCTCATGAACGTGTGGATCGGGCCGTTCGGCGCCGTGTGGATCGTCGACGGCGCGCTGCGGCGGTGGCGCTATGACCCCGTCGAGATCCATGCCGTCAAGCAGGCGGGATCGCGCTACTGGTACTGGAAGGGCATCAGCGTCACGGCGCTCGCGGCGTGGGCCTCCGGCGCGGTCGTCGGTGCTCTCACGCTCAACGCGCCGGTGTTCCAGGGACCGCTCAGCAAGGCGCTCGGCGACGCCGATCTCAACTGGCTGCTCGGCTTCGTCGTCGCCGCCTGCGTGTACGTCGCGCTCGAGGGCGGCCGGCTGCGCCGGGAGCGTCAGGACGTGCCGCGCGAGCACATCGTCGCGGCGTCGCGGCTCGGCGAGACCGGCACGCTCGACGCCGAGAGCCATGGCGATCCGGGCTCCGCGTAGCGAGGCGCCGGCCTGGCTGGGTAGCGCCGCCGCCGCGATGATGCTCACGTTCGACGTCGACGCGGAGGCGCCGCTCCTGGCCGACGATCCGGGGCACGGCGCCAACGCGATGCTGATGGCCCATCAGTCGTTCGGCCCGCTGGTCGGCGTCCCGCGCATCCTCGAGCTCCTGGCCGAGCAGGAGGTGCGCGCCACGTTCTTCGTGCCCGGCGTCACCGCCGAGCGCCATCCCAGCGCGCTCGAGTCGATCCTCGCCGCGGATCACGAGGTCGGGCACCATTCCCATTCCCATCCGCGCTACGTCGACCTGGAGGCGGCCGAGGAGGAGGAGGACTTCGAACGGGGGCTCGAGGTCCTGCGTCGCTTCGGCGTAGACGTACGCGGCCACCGGACGCCCTTGTCGAGCGCGAGCCCGCGCACCGCCGGTCTGGTCGCTCGCCACGGTCTGAGCTACGAGTCGACGCTCATGGACGACGACCGCCCGTATCGCCTGATGACCGGCGAGGGCAGCATCATCGAGCTGCCGCCGTACTGGGGGCTGGACGACTGGCTGCAGTACGTCAACCTGCCGGTGAGCGAAAGCTTCCGCGTCAAGCCGGTGGCCGACGTCATCGCCGGCTGGCAGCTCGAGCTGGAGGCGCTGCGTCGGGAAGGCGGCCTCTGCGTGCTGACCATGCACCCGTTCGCCCACGGCCGCGGCAGCCGCATGCGGGGTCTGCGCGCGCTGATCGCGGACGCCCGTGCCGCCGGCGACGTGGTGTTCCTCACCGGCGCCGAGGCGGCCCGACGCGCCGAAGCCGATCCCGCCCTCGCGGTCCGCGAGCTGGCGCGCCTGCTGCCCGATCCGGACCCCGCCGTCTATCCGGCGTGGTGAGCGCGTGACACGCGTCGGCGAGGGCTCGTGGCTCGGCGGCAAGCGCGCCGCGTTGGCGCTCACGATTCCGGTCGACTGCGAGACGATGGTGTTGGCGCAGGGGCGGCGGCATGCCGGGAGCCCGCTGGCCATGAGCCATCAGGTCTACGAGGTCAACAGGGGCGTGCCGCGCCTGCTCTCGATGCTCGCCGACCTCGGAATCGCGGCGACGTTCTACATCCCCGGCTGGACGCTCGAGCGCCATCCGCAGCTCGCCGAAGCCGTCCTGACCGGCGGCCATGAGCTTGCCCACCACTCCTACAGCCACCGCAAGCCCACCGAGCTGACGCCCGCCGAGGAGCGCGAGGACTTCGAACGTGCGCTTGCGACGCTGCGGAGCTTCGGGGTCGAGCCGGCCGGGCACCGTGCCGCCTCCTGGTCGGCCGGCTTCACGACGCTCGAGCTCGTGGCCGAGCACGGGCTGCTCTACGACAGCAGCCTGATGGGCCACGACCGGCCCTATCGCGTGGTCGTCGGCGGCGCGCAGGTCGTCGAGCTGCCGCCCCACTGGGCGCTCGACGACTTCGATCACTACGCGTACCTGCCCGACCCGTTCGTGGGGCGCAACGTCGAGGCCCCGCAGACCGTCGCGGCGGTCTGGCGGGAGGAGCTCGACGGGATGCGGGAGTACGGCGGCCTCTGTCAGCTGACGTGCCATGCCTTCCTGTCCGGACGGCCGGGGCGGGCGCTCGCCCTGCGGGGCCTGCTCGAGTACGCGCTCGGTTGCGGCGACGTGGACCTGCTCACCTGCGCGGAGGTCGCACAGCGTGCGGCGCGCGACCCGGATCTCGACCTGCGCCCGTACGCGCCCGTGACGGCGCATGCGGAGGTGGAGCCCGTCCCGCTCGCCGGGGCAGGCCAGTAGCGTTGGCATGCGCATGAGACGCATGGAGGGACGGGTCGCGCTCGTCACGGGCGCCAGCTCGGGCATCGGACGCGCGACCGCGATCGCGCTGGCGCAGGAGGGCGCCGCGGTCGCGCTCGCCGCGCTGCCGGGTCCGGAGCTCGAGTCGGCCGCCGGGCGCTGTCGGGAGGAGGGCGCCGAGGCCGTCGCCGTCGCCGCGGACGTCGCGGATGGCGCCGCCGTCGCGCACGCCTTCGAGCGCGCCTCCGAGCTCGGGCCGGTCGACGCGGTCTTCAACAACGCGGGCCTCTCGCTCGTCGCGCCGATCGCCGACACCACCGACGCCCAGTGGCAGCGCCTGCTCTCCGTCAACGTGACGGGCAGCTTCAACGTCGCCCGTGCGGCCGCTCGGGACATGCTCGCGCGCCGTCGCGGCGCCATCGTCAACACCGCGTCCGAGCTCGCGCTCACCGGCGAGACCGGCTACGTCGCCTACACGGCCACCAAGGGAGCGATCCTGGCGATGACGCGAGCGCTCGCGGCCGAACTGGCACCCGACGGCATCCGCGTCAACGCCGTCTGCCCTGGCGCGACGGACACGCCGATGCTCCGGGCCGAGTACGCGACCGCTGCGGATCCAGAGCGCGCCAGGCGCCAGGGGGAGCGCACGGTCGCCCTGGGTCGCTTCGGGCGTCCCGAGGAGATCGCGCGCATGGTCGTGTTCCTGCTCTCCGACGACGCCTCCTACGCCACCGGAGGCCACTACCTCGTCGACGGGGGGCGGACGAGCTGCTTCGTGAACCCCTCTCCCGGGACGTCATGACGGCGGTCATGGTGACGGGCGGCCTGGGCTTCGTGGGTCGCCACCTGGTCGGCGGGCCCGCCGACGCGGGATCGACCGTCGTGTCCTACAACCGCGACTACGCCGAGAGCGACCGCGGCCAGGTCGTGACGGTTCAGGGCGAGCTGTTCGACATCCCACGGCTCGTGCGCACGCTCCAGCGCTACGACGTGGAGCGCATCCTGCACACCGCGGCGATGTCGCATCCCGAGCTCTCCGTCGATCTCCCGGTCACGACGTTCGCCGCGAACGTCCAGGGCACGCTCTCGCTGTTCGAGGCGGCGCGGCTCGCCGGCGTGCGCCGGATCGTCAACTTCTCCTCGGAGTGCGCCTATGGGCATCAAGAGGTCGACCTGGTGCGGGAGAGTGCGCAGGTGCGGCCCACGACGCCGTACGGGGTGACGAAGGTCACGACGGAGCTCCTCGGCGACGTCTACGGAGATCTCTACGGGCTCGACGTCATCTCCCTGCGCATCACCGAGGTCTACGGCCCCGGCAATCCGATGCCGGAGGTGCTCAAGGACATGATCGTCGCGGCGACGCGAGCACGGCCGTTCCGGCTCGACGGGGGAGGCGACCATCGCTTCCAGTTCGTCCACGTGCAGGACGTGACCGCAGCCGCGCTGGCGGCCGCCGGCGTCGAACGGGCCGCGCAGCGCGTCTACAACGTCACGGGCGGCCGGCAGGTGTCGCTGTTCGAAGCCGCCGACATCGTCCGGACGGCCGTGCCCGGAGCGGACATCGTGATCGGTCCAGGGCAGATCGGAACGCTCGACCGCCAGGGTCCCTACGACATCACGGCGGCGGCGAGGGACCTGCGCTACCAGCCTCGGTGGGGGCTGGAAGACGGCGTGCAGCACTACGCGGAATGGCTGAGCGATCACCCGCGCTGATCTCGCCCGGCGGCAGCCGTTGCGCCGCGCCGCCACACACGGGCGGCCGGCGGGCTCGGCGGTCGCTCAGGCGCTCACCTCGGTCTCGACGGGGAGGCCGGCCTCCTGCCAGCCCTGCTTGCCCTCGGCGTACCTGCGGACGTTGGTGTAGCCCAGCGCGCTCAGCTGGTGTGCGGCGATCTCCGAGTTGCGGCAAGCGGTGTTCGAGCAGTACGTGACGATCGCGGCGCCCTTGTCGGGCAGCAGCTCGGGCGCTTTGTCCTCGATCGCCTCGAAGTGGATGTGGAGGGCGCCGGGCAGGTGGCCCTGGGCGAAGTGCTCCTCGCGCAGGGTCTCGACGACGGTGACCTGACCGGCGTCGATGGCGCTCTTGAGCTCGTCGCGGGTGATCGTCTCGGCCATGGTGGGTCCTTTCAGTGGTTGGCTGAAGCGGCGGAGTCAGCCGGTGTGGTGACCTCGCGGACGAACTCGAGCTGGACGGCGATCTCGACGTCCCACTCCAGCACGTTGCCGCCCTTGGGCAGCTGGGCCTGCCAGTTCAGGCCGAAGTCGCGGCGATCGATGGTCGCGCGGAGATCGAAGGCAGCGCGCGATCCGCCGTACGGGTCGTCCTGCGGCTCCCGGTACGTGCCGGTCACCGTGAGCTCTCGCGTGACGCCCCTGATCGTCAGCTCGCCCGTGAGCTCGAGCAATCCGTCGCCGTGCAGGGAGATGTCCGAGCTGGAGAACGCGATCTCCGGGAAGTTGGCGGCGTCGAAGAAGTCCGCGCCGTTGACGACGTGCTCGCGGAACTCCGGCGGATTGCGGATGGAGATGGACTCGACCTTCGTCCGGCCCTCCAGCCGCAGCGCGCCGTCCTGACCCGTCAGCCGGGCCTGGACGTCCTCGAAGCGCGTG
Source organism: Solirubrobacteraceae bacterium (assembly GCA_051001255.1). Taxonomy (GTDB): domain Bacteria; phylum Actinomycetota; class Thermoleophilia; order Solirubrobacterales; family Solirubrobacteraceae; genus DASQMT01. Next base: position 1,396 of record JBPCNM010000226.1, on the reverse strand, counting down.
CGGAACGAGCCGACGCCCATGTGGCGCGTGCCGGCCTCGAAGGACGAGTGGTTGACGTCGGCGTCGAAGACGCCTTCGAACTGCTGCGTGGCAACGGACATGAATGCTCCTGGTCGGATCACGAGTGCGGAACGTGTTCCGCGTCAACGCCCACCGTACTACATCTGCGGAACACGTTCCGCAGCTTGCGCTATGGTCGGTGGCGATGGACGACCCCAGGCGGTTCGAGACGACCGTCCCGATCGAGGAACCGGCGCAGCCCGGGCCGCTGCCCATGCAGGGCGGGTGGCGCCCTCAGCGCGAGCTCGCGGACCGCAACGAGCGCGCTGTCCTCGACGCCGCCGTCCGGCTGTTCGCCGAGCGGGGAGTGGGTGCCGTGGACGTGCGCGAGATCGCCCGCACCGCCGGAGTCGGTGTCGGGACCGTGTACCGCCGCTTCGGCGACAAGGCCAACCTGCTCGCTGCGGTGATCGGAGACGGTGAACGGGACCTGCAGGATGCGATGTTGCGGGGCGAGCCGCCCCTCGGACCCGGCGCGGCGCCCGCCGAGCGCCTCGAGGCCTTCCTGACCGCGCTCAGCGAGTTCACCGACGCCAACCTCGATGTCCTGCTCGCCGCCCAGGCCTCGGCGCCCGGCGCGCGGTTGCGAGTCGGCGCCCACCAGGCCTGGCGGTTGCATCTCTCAGTGCTCCTCGGCGAGCTGCGACCGGGCTCGACGGCCGCCGACGCCGGGTGGCTCGCCGAGGCCCTGCTCGCTCCGCTCGCCGCCGACCTCTACGCAAGTCAGCGTCGTGAACAGGGCATCTCGCCAGAGCGCCTTTTGAGGAACCTCCTCGACCTCGCCCGGGGAGCCGCGCACCCTCCGGAGGCAAGTGGCCAACCCTGCCGGCGGGGGTGGGGGTCATTGCCGGTGACAAGTTCACCACCTCCCCAGGAAGGGGCAGCATCGTGTACAGCAAGAGGTTCACCACGATCCTCGCGGCCGCCGCCTCGGTGACCGCCCATCTCGGGGGTCGGGATCGCCGGCGCCCAGATCAACGACCAGCTCGACGGCGGCCTCGGCACCGACCTCGACTGCCTCGGGGCAGACGCGGTCGACGGCGACGGCGTGCCCGACGTCGACACGATCACCGACTGCGAGTAGCGCCACCGAAGCGTCGGCGACCGAGCGTGGGGCGGCACATCCCCCCCACGCTTCGCGCTGCTAGTCGTCGGTTGAGCCGCCGCGGGCACGGAGCAGCGTCCCGAGCCGCGCCCGCAGGCGCGCCTTCGGGATGGTGACGTCCGTGGCCGGCGACGTGACCGTTCCCATCCAGTGCGTACCCGGCTCGGACACCTCGTAGGTGGTGCGCATCCGGTACCTGCCGGGTCCGAGCGGGAGTGCGCCATTGACCTT
>JBPCNM010000225.1:0-3416 GCA_051001255.1 Solirubrobacteraceae bacterium | reverse complement strand
GCGCGCCCGCGCTCACTGCGCAGCTCCGCCAGCCGCTCGCGCAGCGCGGGCTCGCCGTCGTCGGGCGCGTAGAAGCGCAGTTCCTCACGCCCGGCCGGGAGGTGCTCCTGGTCGTTGACGTGCCCGGGCTCGCCGTGCGGATTCTCGTAGCCGACGCCGCGCCCCGTCCGTCGCGCCGCGGGGAACGCGGCGGAGCGCAGCGGGTCGGGCGCCGGGGCGGAGCCCTCCTGCGCGATGTGCGCGCGGGCGGAGAGGATCGCCCGCTTGGCGGCGTCGGACTTCGGCGCGAGCGACAGGTAGATCGCCGCCTGCGACAGCGCGAACTGGCACTCGGGGAAGCCGACGTGCTCGACGGCCTGCCCGGCGGCGATCGCGATCGGCAGTGCCTGCGGATCGGCGTTGCCGATGTCCTCCGACGCCAGGACGATCATCCGCCGGGCGATGTAGCGCGGGTCCTCCCCGCCCTCGAGCATCGCGGCAAGGTAGTAGAGCGACGCGTCGGGGTCCGAGCCGCGCGTCGACTTGATCCACGCCGAGATGAAGTCGTAGTGCTGGTCGCCGTCCTTGTCGTAGAGGACCGCCTTGCGCTGCATCGCGTCCTCGGCGTCGGTGACCGTCACCCGTCCGGCGCCCGCGCCGGCCCGCGCGGCGGTCTCGCACGCCAGCTCCAGCGCGTTGAGCGCCGCCCGCGCGTCGCCGCCCGACCGCGCGGCCAGGAAGGCGACCCCGTCGTCGTCGACCGCCACCTCGCCGCACTCGCCGCCGTCGAGCGCCCGCCGCATCAGGCCCTCGACGTCGGCGGCCTCGAGCGCGTGCAGCTCGTAGACCTGGGTGCGGGAGAGCAGCGCCGAGTTGACCTCGAAGTACGGGTTCTCCGTGGTGGCGCCGACCAGCGTCACGGTGCCGTCCTCGACCGCGGGCAGCAGCGCGTCCTGCTGGGCCTTGTTGAAGCGGTGGATCTCGTCGAGGAAGAAGATCGTCGCGCGCCCGCCGTGCTTGCGCTCGCGCGCCCGGGCGATGACCTCGCGCACCTCGGGCCGGCCCGCGTTGACGGCGGAGCGCTCCTCGAACGCCGCGTCGGCGTGCTCGGCGGTCATGCGCGCGAGCGTCGTCTTGCCCGTGCCCGGCGGCCCGTAGAGGATCATCGAGTGCGGGCGGCCGGACTCGATCGCCGTCCGCAGCGCGGAGCCGGGCGCGAGCAGGTGCTCCTGCCCGACGTACTCGTCGAGCGTGCGCGGGCGCATGCGCGCCGCGAGCGGGCCGTCGAGCGGCGGCGGCTCGGGCCGCGCGTCATCCGGCTCATCCGGCGGCTCGAAGAGGGTGTCCACCCCGCAGAAGGTAGATGGCTGCAGGCGGACGCGGGTGTCAGATACGTCCCGATCGCGCCGGGGCGTCCAGCGACCCGGACTCCGAGAACGTCTCGGACGGTCTGGAGGTGGACACGGGTGTTGCCGCGCGCCCGTCGCCCGCGTCCCATCCGGTCCTCCCCACCGAGCCGGCCATCCGCCCCAGTCGCCGCACGGCGCGCAGTTCGACGCCGGTGAGGGCGCGGGCAAGGGCGAGCGCCAGGGCGGCGATCACCAGGCCGCCGAGGTCGTCGAGGACGTAGTGCCACCCGAGGTAGATGGTGGAGGCGACGGTCAGGGTGAACCAGGCCCACAACGCGATCCGCAGGCGCCGCCCGACCCCCAGGAGATGGCCGGCCACCGCGGCGGTCAAGCTCATCGAGATGTGCAACGACGCGAAGGCGGCGATGGCCTGCGGCGTGCTGGAAGCCGGATCGCGGAGGAAGTCGACCCGCTGATCGAGCAGGACCGCCTGCAGGTGGGTGACCTCGGACACGGGGAGGGCGGCGAAGGCCGCCGGGTCGGCGTAGATCGGGCCCAGGGACGGGAGCAGGAAGTAGCTCGCGGCGCCCAGCACCCAGTTGATCGACAGGGCCGTCGCATAGAAGAGGCCGGCCCGAACGTCCGGGGAGAAGACCAGCGCCAGGGCCAGCGACAGCGGCAGGAAGACGATGAAGGCCACGTACGCCGTCGACAGGACGTGGGTGGTGATCTCGGTGCCGGGGAGGGCGTGCAGCAGCGCGGCGGGATCCTTCCCGGCGAACAGGCCCCGGTCGAGGACGGCCAGCTGGCGGTCGAAGAGGTCACCGGGCCTGAGCAGCGGAACGACGCTCTTGAGGTTGCGGTACGCCATGTAGCTCACGTAGAAGCTGAGGAGCGCGCTGCCCACGGCGATCCCCCGCCCCAGGGTCCAGCGCTCGCGGCGGACCGCTGCCATCGCCGCGCGCGACGGTCGGGACGTCCCCGAGCGACGACCGGCACGGACCACGACGTCGAGCCCGACCAGCATCGCCATCGCACAGCCCACCAGTGCCAGGTACAGCGCGGCGACGTGATCGGGATCCCGCAGCGGCAGCCCGACCGCTCGCGTCGTGAGCAGCGCCGTGATGACCGTGACGATCGCCACCACCGGGCCGGCGGCCAGCATGCGCCACCGGGGCGATCGGAGCTGCGGCCGCGATCGGTTCGTCACGCGGCAGTTGGATTCGGCGGGGACAGTCGCCGCGCGATGCCCAGATCGAAGCCGGTGAGGGCGCGGGCCAGGGCGATCGCCAGCAGGCCGATGAGCAGGCCGCCGAGGTCGTCGAGGACGTAGTGCCATCCGAAGTAGATGGTGGCCGCAACGGTCAAGCCGAGCAGGACCCACGCCCCGATCTTCAGGCGCCGCCCGAGGCCCAGGAGATGGGCCGCCACCACGGCGGTGAAGAAGATCGAGACGTGCAGCGAGGAGAAGGCGGCGATGCTCTGCGCCGACCCGGTTGCTGGGGCGCGGAGGAACTCGAGCCGCTGGTCGAGCAGGACGTCCTGCAGCTGGGTGACCCCGGAGACCGGCAGGTTCGCGAAGGTGGCGGGCTCGGCATAGATCGGTCCCATCGACGGCAGCACGAAGTAGCTCGCCGCGCCGAGCGCCCAGTTGATCGACTGGGCGGTCGCGTAGAACAGGCCGGCTTGCAGGTCCCGGGAGAAGACCAGGGCGAGGGCGAGCGTTCCCGGTATGAAGAGGAAGAAGAGCATGTACACGGCCGAGAGGACGTGCGTCGGGACTCCGGTGCCCAGGAGGTCGTGCAACAGCGCGGCGGGATCGCTCCCGCCGAACAGGCTGCGATCGAGCTCCGCCAGCTGGCGGTCGAAGAGCTCACCGGGCCGGAGCAGGGGAACGACGCTCTTGAGGTTGCGGTACGCCAGGTAGGTCACGTAGAAGCTCAGCAGGGCACCGCCGACCGCGAATCCCCGCCTGCGGGTCCAGCGCTCGCGCCGGACACTTTCCAGCGCCGCGAGCGATGGCTGGAGCCTGCCCGAGCGACGACAGGCACGGACCACGATGTCGAGACCTATGAGCAGCGCGACAAG
>JBPCNM010000224.1:0-5003 GCA_051001255.1 Solirubrobacteraceae bacterium | reverse complement strand
CCGTCACGACGCGACCGAGCGCCCGCGGCGCGGCCGACGGCCGGCGCGAGCGGCGCGATCGCGGGGCGTGACGTCGGCGCGCGGCAGCTCGAGCACCACGCACGCGCCGGAGCTGACCGGCGCGGTGAGCAGCCGGCCGCCGTGGCGCCGGACCACGCGTGCCGCGATCGCCAGGCCATGCCCGCGGCGGCCCGCGTGCCACGCGTTGCCCGCCAACGAGGTCACCGGCGCGGGCAGGCCCGGACCCTGGTCGCGCACCTCGATGCGGACGTGGGCCCGCGTCGCGTGCGCACGCACGCGGACGGGGCCGGCGCCGTGCTCGAGCGCGTTGAGCACGATGTTCCCGACCGCCTGGGTCAGCCGCAGGCGGTCGGCGTGAACGATCAGGCGCGCACCGGCGGGGTCGAACAGCAACTCGGCGGTCAGCGCGCCCGCCAGCGGCCGCCATGCCTCCACCGCCTCGGCGAGCAGCGCCCGCACCTCGACAGGCTCGGTGCACTCCGGCACGCGGCGCCCGCGCGGAGCCTCGTCGAGATCCTCGAGCGCCAGCCCGGCCCGCCGCAGCTCGAGCTCCACGGCGGCGACCCGCCGCGCGCCCGCGGCGTCGGCGACGACCCCGTGCAGCCCCAGCAGCGCCGCGCTCAGCGGCCCCCGCAGCTCGTGCGCGGCCTGCGCCACCAGCGCCATCCGGCGCCCCACGGACGCTCGCACCAAGATGGTGGCGGCGAGCGCGCAGAGCGCCGTCGTCCACCCGAGGGCGGCCAGCAGCACGGTCATGACGCCGCCTCCAGTGCGCGCTCGGTCGCCGTCGCGGCCGCCTCCGGCACCTCGCCGTCGACCAGCCGGTACCCAACGCCCCAGACGTTCACCACGTAGCCGTCGCCGTGCACGGACAGCTTCTGCCGCAGCCGGCAGGCGTGGCTGTCGAGCGTCCGGGTCGCGCCCATCGCGCGGAAGCCCCAGACGTCGCGCAGCAGCTCCACCTTCGTGAACACGCGCGTGGGCTCCGCCGCGAGCTGGCGCAGCAGCGCGAACTCCTTCTGCGAGAGCCGTACGCGCGTCCCGCGCAGGCGGACCTCGCGCGAGACCGGATCGAGGTCGAGCTCGCCGACCCGCAGCCGACCCTCGCTGCGGCGCTCGCGCGCACGCCGCAGCAGCGCCGCGACGCGCAGCCGCAGCTCGCCGTAGGCGAACGGCTTGCCGACGAAGTCGTCGCACCCGCGCTCGAACCCACGCACGCGGTCGGTCTCCCCCGCGCGCCCCGACAGCACGATCAACGCCAGCCGCGCGTCGATCCGCGCGCCCGGGCCGCCGGCCTCGCGCACCTTGCGCAGCAGCTCGAGCCCGGAGCCGTCCGGCAGCCCGAGATCGACCACGGCGAGGTCGACACGGTGGTACTCCAGCGCGCGCAGCGCGTCGTGCAGCGTTGCGGCGCAGAGCACGTCGTAGCCGTCGGAGGTGAGGTTGTCGGCGAGGAAGGTCCGCGTCGGCGCGTCGTCCTCGACGACCAGGATGGCGGCGGGCTCGGTCATGCTCACCAATAGGCGGGCGGCCGAAATCCCCGCCCCCACGTCCGCGTCAGCGACCCCGCAGGCTCGTGCTCGCGCCGGCCACGACCCCGGCTGCCACGACGAGGACCACGACCCAGGCCGGCAGGTCCAGCACCACGGCCAGGACCACGGTGAGCAGCGCCAGCGCCCCGATCGCCAGCAGCCACGCGGTCAGCGCGTCAGGCATCGCGGTGGGCCCTGAGCGACGGCGGCAGGTCCTGCGCGCCGTCGGCGGTGGGGAGCCCGAGCAGCTGCGCCGCCGCGAGCTGGAACACGATCGTCGTGTGCTCCTGCAGCATGATCGCCGCGTCGTTGCACGCCTGCATCACCCCGAGCTCGACTGCGCGCGCTCCCCGCTCGAGCAGCGCGGGATCGATCTGGACCCGCACCGCAAGCCCTTCGCCGTTGATCTCCAGCCGCACGGACTCGTCGACCGACGTCGCCATGAACACCTGGTCGCGCAGCTCCGCCTGCACGGCCCGGAAGCCCTGCTCGACGTGGGCGACGACGGCGTGGACGTCCTCCGCGGAGGGCTCGCCTGGACCCGTGCTCATCGGCGATCAGGCAACCGCCGTCGCGGGCGCGCCGCCTCCGTCGCCGCCGGGGGCCGGATCCGCGGACGCGGTCGAAGCGGCCTGGCTCTGGAAGTTCCCGTCGCCCGCGCAGCCCTTGATGATCCCGAGCACGAGACCGGTCGAGAGCCCGGTGAGGCCCGCGATGCAGAGCGCCGCGCCGATCATCATGCCCATCGGCACGGTCGCGGGCGCGGCCACCTCCCCGGTCGGGGCGGCGGCGATGATGCCCCCGATCGCGCCGACCAGGCTGCACGCGAGCCCGACCACGGTGATCAGCGCCCATGCGATCCCCATGCTGGCGAGGTTCGCGTTCAGGCAGCCCCCGAAGCTGCGCGTCGCGCCGGTCTGCTGGCGCGCGAGCTTCATCCGCGAGAGCACCACGCGCTGGGCCTCGCGCCGCGGCATCCCCTGACGCTGGAGGCGATTGGCCATGCACTTGCTGCACTCGCCGCCCGGCAGGACCGTGCCCCCGCACGCGCACGTCCGGTGGACCGCCGTGGGCGCGGAGCCGAGCGACCGCTCGAAGCCGGGATCCTCGCGCGAGAGCCGTACGGCGCGGGAGAGCAGCGGCGCGGCCGATGGCGCCTCACGGCGAGCCACGGCCAGCGCGCGAGAGAGCGCCTGGCCGGTCGGGGACTGCGGGCGCGGTGCGGCGGCGCCGGTCAGGCTCGAGGCGACGCGCGCCATCGCGTGGTTGCCGATCGCCGAGGCGTAGGTCGGCATGCCGGACGACCTCGCCTGGGGCTGGGCGGGTGTCGGATGCTGCGGTGCGGCGAGCTCTGACTCGAGCGCGGTGATCTCGGATTCGACCACGGGATGCCTCCTCGGGAGGACTCACCATCTCACCTCCGACTCCGCGCGTCAACGCGTCTCACCGCCTCATGCCCCGGGGGTATATTGCCGCGATGGCGCGGGCCATCCGCCGCACCGAGGTGACCGAATGCCGGCAGTGCTCGACGTTCTGTGACCGCGTGATCCGGCCCGCCTCGTGCGTCGCCGCGGGCTGCCCCGCCCTCTATCAGTACGACGACCAGCTCACCGGGCGCCGGTTCATGGGCTGCCTGCACAAGGTCTTCGCGACCGAGATCGACGTCGAGCTGTTCCGGGCGGCGGAGCGCACCCGGGCGGGCTTCGGCGCGGTGAAGCTCGCAGGGGCGCCGCTGCGGCGCTGCGAGTTCGAGGTCGAGCAGGCATTCGACTGGCGGGAGTGGAATGACACCTGCGTGAACCGCCGCTTCTTCGACTGGCCCGACGCCGGCAGCGACGCCATCCGGGCGTTCGACCTGCGCGACGGGCTCCAGCGGTGAAAGATCCAGTTCACGACGCGCGCCGAGGCAGGATCCGCGCTTAAGATGCAGACGCCGCGGGACCCCGTCGGCGGACGCCCCTGCACGATGGACCACCCCACCCGCCGAGGAAACTACGACTCCGGTCAGGACTACGTCCTGGAGTACGGCGATCTGCGCTTCACGTTCAACGAGCGCGACTTCTCCGAGCGCGTCGAGCAGGCCGCGCTCAAGCTCGGCTTCGTCGGCGGCCGGCTCGACAGCACCGAGCTCGAGGACCTCGTCAACCTGACGGTCAACGGCGAGGTCCAGGACCCCGCCTCCGGCCTCGGCGAGCACGTCAACGACTGCTGGCCGGAGCTCGTCGGTCCCGCCGAGCGATCGCTGGTGCACTGGCTGCGCCGGCTCGTGTTCCGCTCGGCCTGGCTGGACCAGCGCGTGAAGGAGGGCGAGCTCGACGTCGTGTTCGACGAATGCTCGAACTCCTTCGGCTACGTCCAGCCCGAGCGCGACCGCGAGCCGATCGAGCTGTCCCCCGAGCCCAACTGGGGCCGGGTGGCGTACACCCGGCCCTAGGAGCTGGCGGCCTCCGCGCGCGCCTTGGCGATCGCCTCGGCGCCGGCCTCGCCGACCAGCGCGTCCGCGCGCAGCGTGCCGCTGCCGGGCAGGTCGAGCGCCGGGAAGCGCCGCAGCGCAGTGAGCTGCGCGTCGAGCGCCACCACGGTGGTCTCGCCGCCGAACGGCGCCGGCGCCGTGGCGATCACGGTCAGCGAGCCGCTGTCGGCGATGTTGCGCGCCGCCGCCAGCGCCCGGCGAGCGAGGTGCGGCGGCAGGTACTCGAGCGTGTCGACGACCACCACGGCGTCGCCGCCGCGGGCCGCGACGCGGCGGCCCTGCTCGATCGCCTGCTCGACGGCCTGGCTCTGCGCGTCCGGCGACGCCGCGAACGAGACGGTCGCCACCGGGGCGGGCTCCCCCCAGTCGCCGGCCTCCTCGGGCCGCACGCCCGCCAGCACGACGAGCAGCTCCAGGCCCTCGCGGCCGGCCAGCGCCTCGACGATCCCCCGCGCGAGCTCGGTCTTGCCGGCCCGCGGCGCGCCGGCGATCAGCACGCGCGAGCCCTTGCCGAACGGCGTGAGCCACTCGACCGCCTTGAGCGTGACGTCGTCGGAGCCCAGCGCCAGGCGCTCGGTCGGCCACGCCGCCGGCAGGTCCTCGAACTTCGTGCCCTCGGCGACCTCGTCGGCCGGGCGGCCGTTGATGGTGTCCACCCGCACGAGCGACGGGAAGCGCTCGGAGCGGCGCGGCCCACGCACCGGGCCCCCGATGCGATCGCCGGTGACCAGCTCGCAGCGCTTGACCTGCGCGGCGGAGACGTAGACGTCGCCGTCGGTCGTCTCTCCGTCGGCGCCGAGCCGGATGAAGGCGGAGCCGTTGCCGAGCAGCTCGACGGCGCCCTCGGCGAGGTGCTCCTCGGTGTCGCGCTCGGCGCGCGGCTCGCGGCCGCCGCGCGGCTCGCGATCCTCGCGCTCCACGTCGTGGTCACCGTCGCCGTCGCGGCCGTCCTCGCGGCCGCGGCCACGGCCACGGCC
>JBPCNM010000223.1:0-7050 GCA_051001255.1 Solirubrobacteraceae bacterium | reverse complement strand
TTCTCGGTCGCCTCGGCCATGAGGAAGCCGACCGCGATCACGAGGTCGTACTGCTGGCGCGCCAGCGTCGTGAGGTTCGGCACGTAGTCGGCGTTGGACTTCGACGTCACGGCGCGGATCTCCGTCCCCAGCTCGGACTCGGCCCGCTGGAGGCCCTTGTACGCCGACTCGTTGAAGGACCGGTCGTTGAGGCCGCCGATGTCGGTGACCATGCCGATCTTGAGCTTCTTCTCCGGCTCGCTCGCAGCCGGCTCGCCGCTCGAGCTGGTGGTCTCCTCGTCGTCGCCGCACGCGACGACCGTGCCCATGCACAGCGCCATGAAGACGATGAGGAGAAGTCGCGAAAGCTTTCCGTTCACGGACACATCCCCCTATTGGTCATGAGTATCCCCCCTCAGTCCAGGCGCGTCAGCCTAATGCAAGGCCCGGCGGATCATTGCTGAATTCGCGCTAAGAGCGACGATCGGAGCTCGGCGGGCACGAACGCGGCCTCGATCGCCGTGCGGGTGAGCGCGCGCAGCGCGCCGTCGTCGAGCCCCCATTCGCGCCGCGCGACGGCGTACTCGCCGCCGATGCTCGCCCCCCAGTAGGGCGGGTCGTCGGAGCCGAGCGTCACGCGCACGCCGGCGCCGCGCAGCACGGGGAACGGGTGCGCGGCGTAGCCGGGGTACGCGCTCAGCACGACGTTCGACGTCGGGCAGACCTCCAGCACGGTGCCGCGCTCGACGAGCTCGCGCACGAGCGCGGGGTCCTCGACGGCGCGGACGCCGTGACCGAGCCGGGTGACCGGCACCGGCAGCTCCAGCGCGCCGCGCACCGACTCCGGCCCCGCCCACTCCCCCGCGTGACAGGTCAGGCCCAGCCCCGCGTCGTGGGCGATCTCGAACGCACGCGCGAACGGTCCGGGCGGAAAGCCGGCCTCGTCGCCCGCCAGCCCGAAGCCGGTGACGTAGGGATGCGGCTGCGCGGCGGCGGTGCGCGCGACCCGCTCGGCGCGCTCGGTGCCGAAGTTGCGCACGGCGGTGACGATGATCCGGCTCTCGACGCCGCTCGCCGCGCGCGCGTCGTCGATGCCGTCGACGACGCCGGCGAGCATGTCGGCGTAGGGCAGGCCCGCCTGCTCGGCGTGGTCGGGAGAGATCGTCACCTCGACGTAGATCGCGCCCTCGCCGGCGCACGCCCGCAGGTACTCGAACGTGACGTCGCGGTAGTCCTCGGCCGTCCTGATCGCGGTCACCGCACGGTCGAACGTGGTCAAGAAGTCGAGGAAGTCGCGCCAGAGGAAGCGGTCGCCGTCGATCGTGCCGGGTGGGATCTCGATCGCGTTGCGGGCGGCCAGCCGGCGCACGAGCGCCGGCGCCGCGGTCGCCTCGAGGTGGACGTGCAGCTCGGCGAGCGGGACGCCCGTCACGCCAGGTCCTCGAGGAAGCGCTCGAGCAGCGGGCCCAGCCGCGCGGCGCCCTGCTTGGCCACGCGCAGCGTCTGGTGGTGGCTGAGCTCCTCCCCGCCCATCCCCTCGGCGAGGTTGGTGACGGCCGAGACGGCCGCGACGCGCAGACCGGCGTGGCGGGCGGCGATCGCCTCGGGCACGGTGCTCATGCCGACGAGGTCGGCGCCGAGCGTGCGGAACGCGCGGATCTCGGCCGGGGTCTCGAAGCTCGGCCCGGCGACGGCGAGATAGACGCCGTCGTGCAGGTCGATGCCGAGCGCGTCGGCGGCGCGGTGCAGTCGAGCGCGCAGCTCCGGGTCATAGACGTCGCGCAGGCTGGGGAAGCGCGGGCCGGCCGCGTCGTCGTTGGGGCCCGCGAGCGGGTTGAAGCCGATCAGGTTGATGTGGTCAGACAGGCACACGAGGCTGCCCGGGCCGGCCTCCCGGCGCAGCGACCCGGCCGCGTTGGTGAGCACGAGCGTCTCGGCGCCGAGCGCCTCGAGCGTGCGGATCGGCGTGGTGATCGCGCTGCCCTCGATCCCCTCGTAGGCATGCCAGCGGCCGGAGAAGATCGCGACGGGCTGCCCCGCCAGACGCCCCAGAGCGAGCGCTCCCGCGTGGCCCGCGAGCCCGCCCACGTGGAAGCCGGGCAGCTCGCCGTACGGGATCTGCACGCGGTCCTCGAGCCGCTGGGTCAGCTCGCCCAGGCCGGAGCCCAGCATCAGGCCGAGCCGTGGGGCGAAGCCGGGCACGCGCTCGGCGATGGCGGCCGCCGCCCGCGTCACGCCGCGAGGTGCTCGGGACCGAAGGAGAGCGGCAACAGCTCCGCGAGCGAGGTCGTGCGGCGGACGCGCTCGAGGTCGACCAGGTGGATCGGCGCGTCGTCGGCCGCGAACTCGCGCAGCCGCTGGCGGCAGCCGCCGCAGGGCGAGCACAGCTCGCGGCTCGGGGCCGCGACCACGACCTCGGCGATCGCGCCGCCGCCGCCGGCGACCAGCGCACCGATCGCCGACGCCTCCGCGCACTGGCCCTGCGGGTAGGCGGCGTTCTCGACGTTCGCGCCCGCGTAGCGGCGGCCGTCGACGGTTCGCAGCGCGGCGCCCACCGGAAAGCCGGAGTAGGGCGCGTAGGCACGGCCGGCCGCCGCGCGGGCCAGCGCCACGAGCTCCGGGTCGGCCTCCCCCACCGCGGCGGACGCCATCAGCGCGTCGGAGTAGGACCCCTCGCGCAGCGCCGCGTCGCCGATGTCGAGCACCGCCCGCAGGTGCGCCAGCTGCGCGCGCTCGCGGCTGAGGTCCGAGCCCGGCTCCGCCACGGCTTCGAGCTCGACGAACGAGCCGAGCCCGCGCACGTCGTCGAGGTGGATGCGGACGGTCTCCCACAGCAGCAGGTGGCGGCGCTTGACCACGACGGCGGCGACGCCGCCGGCCGCGGCCAGCGCATCGCACAGCGGCTCGGGATCCGCGACGGGCGCGAGCCGGTAGCTCGAAACGCGCTCGGCGCCCTCGTCGGGACGCTCGTAGGCGATCAGCGTCGCCCCGCCCGGCTGCTCCTCGCGCAGCTTGAGCCGGCCGCGGGCGACGGCGAAGTAGGTGTCGCGCTGGCGCAGCAGGCCGTGGTCCTGCGCGCCTGCGGCGAGCGCGCGCTGGAGCGTGCGGCCGGGGTCGGGATCGTGCGCCTTGAGCTCGACGTTGCGGCTTGGCTCCGTCACGGGCGCTCAGGCTATAGCGTCTGCGCCGATGACCGGCGTCACCGTCGTCGACCACCCGCTGGTCGCCCGTCACCTGTCCGTCCTGCGCGATCGCGCGACCCCGTCGAGCGATTTCCGCCGCCGGCTCTCGGACATCTCGATGCTGCTCCTGTACGAGGCGCTGCGCGACCTGCGCGTGCGCGAGGACGCGATCCAGACGCCGCTGGAGACGACCGGCGGGATGCGGCTGGCCGACGAGATCGTCGTGATCGCGATCCTCCGCGCCGGCCTCGGCATGACCGACGGCGCCCTGCGGTTGATCCCCGAGGCGCGCGTGGGCCACCTCGGCGTCTACCGCGACGAGGAGTCGCTCCAGCCGGTCGGCTACTACGAGTCGATCCCACGCCACGCCGACACCGCCGAGGTGGTCGTCGTGGATCCCATGCTCGCCACCGGCGGCTCGGGCGTGCACGCGCTGGAACGGCTCAAGCGCGACGTCGTGGGCCGGCTGCGGTTCGTGTGCCTGGTCGCGGCGCCGGAGGGCGTGCAGGCGATGAGGCAGGCCCATCCCGACGTGCCGATCTGGTGCGCGGCGATCGACCGCCAGCTCGACGAACGCGGCTACATCCGCCCCGGTCTGGGCGACGCGGGCGACCGCATCTTCGGCACGGAATAGGTGGCGCTGGCGGGAAGCGAACGTCGGTCAGTACCCGCTATGGCCCCGACTGCCCGACGTTCGCCGCTCAGCCCGCTACGCAGCGGCGCCCGCGTACTGCGCGGGCGAGGCGCCGACCAGGGCCTTGAAGTCGCGGATGAAGTGCGCCTGGTCGAAGTAGCCCAGCTCCAGCGCCGTCGCCGCCCAGTCGCCGTCGCGGCCCTCGGCGATCCGCTCGGCCGCCTCTTGGAGCCGGTAGCGCTGCAGCACCCACTTGGGGCTCACGCCGACGTAGCGGCGAAACAGCCGCTGCAGCGTGCGCGGCGACATCGCGTGCCGCGCGGCGAGCTCGTCGACGCGGACGACGGCAGGGTCCTCCAGCATCGTGCGAACGAGCGCAGCGACCACGTCGAGGTTGCGATCGGGCGCCGGCAGGCGCGCGCGCAGGAACGCCTCCACCACCGCGAACGGCGCGTCGCGCTCGGCGCGCACCGCGCGGGCCAGCTCGTCCCCGGCGAGGCCGAAGACGGCGGCCAGCGGCACCACCCGGTTGGTCAGGTGGTGGACCGAGCGCGCGTAGAACGGCTGGAACGCGCCGGGGCGGAACTTCACGCCGACGACACGGCCGCAGCCGTCGATCGTCTTGCGATCGCGCTCGGTCCGGATGCCGTATACGCCGGCGAAGCCCGGCTCGATCGCCAGGTTGATCGCGGGATGGTTGAGCAGCTCCTGCGTGTAGGGCTCCCGCAGGTCCCACTCGACCATCCAGTGGCGCTCCACGTGGGCGTCGAGGTCGCGCGACGGCGCGAGGCGCGTGAGGCGAAAGTGGCGTCTTCCCTCGTGCGGGCACAGGATGCCCAGGTGGCTGGCGGTCGCTGCGCGCTCCATGGACTGTCGCATTTTGACAGTACGGCCCGCCCGGATCCGCATACGGTGCGGCCATGAGCCAAGTCAAGCCGATTCCCGACGGCTACCGCAGCGTGACCCCGAACCTCGTCGTCGACGGCGGCCTCCGGGAGCTGGACTTCTACGAGCGCGCGTTCGGCGCCGAGGTCGTCTCGCGGCTCCAGGACGGCGGCATGCTGATGCACGGCGAGATCCGGATCGGCGACTCGCTGATCACCGTGTGCGACTCGATGCCCGGGTACGGGCTGCGCGCGCCGGATCGCGAGGCTGCGGTCGCGTCGTCGCTCGGGATCTACTGTGAGGACGTCGATGCGCTGCACGCCCGCGCGGTCGCGGCCAGCGCGACGGAGATCAACGCTGTCGCCGACCAGTTCCACGGCGACCGGACCGGCTCCGTGCGCGACCCGTTCGGCCACCGCTGGTCCATCGCCACGCACATCGAGGACGTCTCCCCCGAGGAGATGGAGCGGCGCATGGCGGAGTCCGCCTCGTGAAGGCCGGCGAGCGGGTGAGCCCTAGGGCTTGAGCGCGCGGACGTGCAGGAAGCACGGCTTGCGCGTCCAGATGGCCATCTCGGGATGCTCGGCGAGGTAGCCCTCGCCCGGCACCGGCTCGCGCAGCGACTCGATCGGCAGGCCGGCGTCCTGGAGCGCGGCGGCGTAGGCCGAGAGCGGACGGTGGATGTCGTGGAAGGTCATCCGCCGCCCGCCGCGCTCGCGCTCCTCCGCATAGCCGTACTCCGCGAAGTAGCTTCCGGCGTCCGGGTGCTCGCCCAGCGCGCGGGCGGAGCTCTGCGGGTGCACGAGCGAGAAGCAGAAGCGCCCGCCCGGCGCCAGGACGCGCGCGACCTCGGCGACCGCCTCGGGCATCGCGTCGATGTTGAGCAGCGACATGGAGGCCACGACCAGGTCCGCGGTGCCGTCGTCGAGCGGCAGGTGCTTCGCGTCGGCCACGTGGACCTCGAACGACGGCTCGGTCGCGCGCGCGGCCGCGGCCAGCGCGTCGGAGCCCTCGACGCCCACGACGGTGTGCCCGCGCCCGATCAGCTCGCGTGCGACGCGGCCCTCGCCGCAGCCGACGTCGACGGTCAAACGGCCGGGCGGCGGCGCCAGCTCGAGCAGTGCGGGCAGGTTGAAGCCCCAGAACGTGTGGTCGAGGTCGGGCGCGCGGGCCCAGGCGATCCAGCTCGCCGCCTCCTCCTCCCAGGCGGCACGGGTGCGGCTCACGTCAGCAGCGCCCGCGAGAACTCGTCGGCGTCGAAGGGACGCAGGTCCTCGAGCTGCTCGCCGATGCCGATCAGCTTGACCGGGATGCTGAGCTCGTTGGCGATCGCCAGCGCGATGCCGCCCTTGGCCGTGCCGTCGAGCTTGGTCAGCACGATGCCGGTGACGCCGACCGCCTCGCCGAACAGCTTGGCCTGGCGGACCCCGTTCTGGCCGGTGGTCGCGTCGACCGTCATCAGCGTCTCGTGTGGCGCGTCGGGCATCTGCTTGGCGATGACGCGGCGAATCTTCTCCAGCTCGATCATCAGGTCGCGCTGGGTGTGCAGGCGCCCGGCGGTGTCGACGATCACCACGTCGGCGCCGCGCTCGCGGCCGCGGGCGACGGCGTCGAACGCGACCGCGCCGGGATCGGAGCCCTCCGGGCCCTTGACGACGTCGACGCCCGCGCGCTCGCCCCAGCGCTCGAGCTGCTCGACGGCGGCGGCGCGGAACGTGTCGGCCGCCCCGATCACCACGGTCAGGCCGAGCGTCTTGCGCAGGTGCCAGGCGAGCTTGCCGATGCTCGTCGTCTTGCCGGTGCCGTTGACGCCGACGACGAGGATGACGGCGGGATCGTGGCGCAGGTCGATCGTGTCGTCGCCGGTGCGGGCAAGCTGGGCGAGCAGCTCGGCGAGCCTCGCCGTCAGCGCCTCGCCGCCCACGAGGTCGCCCTCCTCGGCCTCCTGCTCGAGCCGGGAGACGACCTGGGCGGTCGTGCGCGCGCCGACGTCGGCGTAGATCAGCGCCTCCTCCAGCCGCTCCCAGGTGTCCTCGTCGAGGTCGCCCTGGAACAGCGTCGCCTGCACCTCGGCGGAGAGCGCCTCGCGCGTCTTGCGCATGTTCTCGCGCATGCGGCGAAAGAAGCCGCGCCGGCGCTCCTCGCGCTCGGGCTCGGGCTCGGCGGCCGCGGCCGCCGGCTTGCCGGTGATGAAGAGCTCGTCCCAGTCGCGCGCCACGGGGCGGGCAGGATAAGGCACGATGGGGTCGTGACGGATGAGCCGGTGGTGATCGCGCGGCGCTTCAACGGCCCGCCGGGCTCGGCGCACGGCGGCTACTCGGCCGGCTGCGCCGCGGCGCTGGTCGGCGGACCGGCCGCGGAGGTCACGCT
>JBPCNM010000222.1:0-3417 GCA_051001255.1 Solirubrobacteraceae bacterium | reverse complement strand
CGGCAAAGCGCTTGGCGTGCGAGGACTCGAGCGTGTTGCGCTGGCCCTGATCGAGCAGGACCGCCGAGTTCCAGGTGGCCAGGCGGGCCAGATGCACCTTGGTCGCCATGTCGGCGATCATGAACTGGATCGCCTGGTGCATCGCGATCGGCACGCCGAACTGCACGCGCTCCTTGGCGTAGTTCGTGGCGAACTCGAACGCCGCCCGGGCGATGCCGGTGGCCATGGCAGCCACGCCGGGGCGCGTACGGTCCAGCGTCATCATCGCCAGCTTGAAGCCCTTGTTCTCCTCGCCGATCAGGTGGTCGGCGGGGACCTCGGTCTCGCTGAACGTGATGGTCGCCGTGTTGGACGCCCGCTGACCCATCTTGTCCTCCTTCTTGTCCACCGTGACCGTCTCGTCACGAGGCACCAGGAAGCACGAGATGCCGCGGTGCCCGGCGTCCTTGTCGGTCTTGGCGTAGACCGTGTACCAGTCGGCGTAGCCGCCGTTGGTGATGAAGCACTTCGAGCCGTTGATGACGTACCGATCGCCCTTGCGCACGGCGGTGGTGCGCATGCCCGAGACGTCGGAGCCGGCGTCGGGCTCGGTCAGGCAGAAGGAGGCGAGTTTGAAGTCCTCGGCGAGCATCCCGATGTAGCGCTTCTTGAGCTCCTCCGAGCCGCCCAGGGCCAGCGGCGCCGAGGCCAGGGCGTTGGCGCCGAGCGACGTCGTGATGCCCGAGCAGCCCCAGGAGAGCTCCTCCTCGACGATGCAACCGTCGAGGTAGGAGGCGCCCGGCCCGCCGTACTCCTCGGGCACGTGCATGTTCATCAGGCCGACCTCCCACGCCTTGCGCAGGACGTCCTCGGGCCAGGTTCCGTCCTTGTCGTACTCCCAGGCGACGGGGCGGATCTCCTTGACGGCGAAGTCGTGCGCCATCTCGCGCAGCGCCTTCTGCTCGTCGGTGAGGGTGAAGTCGACCACGGTTTCTGTGCTCCTAGATTGACTGGTCAGTCAACGACTGCTTCGGCAAGCGTACTCGACGCGATGTCAACACAGGCCGCAACTCGACGAATGGGCCATCATCGGGGCATGGACGACGCCTTCCTGGTCGTGGTGATCGGCGTCTCGCTGGTGGCGCTGATCGGCGCGATCGTCGCACTGGCCACCAGCGGCGGCTCCTACGACCGCATCGGGCGCGGCGGGCTGTCGATCGGCGAGGAGCGGCCCGCGCGGCCACCGGCGCCCGCCGGCTCGGGCGAGCGCGACGCCGAGATTCGCCAGTACCTGGCCGCCCGCAACGCCCGCCGCGCCGCCCGCGGCGAGCCGCCCGTCGACGTCGAGGCCGAGCTCCGGTCGCTGACCGCGCCCGCCGCCGATCCGGAGCTCGCCGACGAGGTGCGCCGGGTCGTGCAGGCTCGTAACGCCCGGCGGGTCGCCCGCGGCGAGCCGCCGCTGGACGTCGAGGCCGAGGTCTCCAAGCGGCTCCGGAGCGAGTAGCCCCCGCGGGCATCCGGCCCGCAGTCCGACCCGGCTGACGGCATCCGGCCGCCAGTGACCCGCTTCGCTATAGATTGCGCGGAATGGCCCGCCTCCGCCGCTTCGAGCTCGACGAGCTGTCCGCCCGCCCAGGGACCTACTTCAACCCCGAGACCGAGATCCTGATCGTCGTCGACGACTCGGCCCATCCCGGGGCCCAGCTCGCCGACGACATCGACGACGGGGATTGGATCCTCGTCGGCGACGAGGTGCCGCTCGACGACGCTGCCCGCGACGAGCTGCTCGAGCGCCTCGAGGTCAGCGCCGTCCGCGCCGGCCAGCGCGACGACGTCGACGACGACGAGATCGTCGAGGCGGAGGACGAGCTCGAGCCGGATCCGGACCCAGACGAATACTGACGCTGCGCGGTAGTTTTCGTCGGGTCCCGTGAGTTGCCCCTGCGGGCGTCCGGCCCGCAGGTCTGACCGCCTCTGACGGCGTCCGGCCGTCAGTGACCGCTTCGCTCTTGAGCTGAGGGCTCGCCGGCCGCAGACTCGCCGGCTGAGGGCTCATCGGCCGTGGACTCGCCGGCCGAGGACTCTTCGGCTGCGGGCTCTTGGGCTGACGGCTCGGCGCCCGGCGAGCGCCCGGCCTGCTTGGCCTCGGCGTCGGGGTCGCGGGCGTCGGCGACCAGGGAGGCGACGATGCCGACCGCGAAGCACGCGGCGACCATCAGCAGCGAGGCGACCGGGCCGATCACGTAGAGGTCCTCGATCAGCAGCTTCACCGCCACCACCGCGAGCACCACCGCGATCGTCTCGTCCAGGTACCGGAAGCGCCGGATCAGCCCCTCCACCAGCACGAACAGCGCACGCATGCCGAGCAGCGCGAAGACGTTGCCCATCCAGATCAGCACGGAGTCGCGCGTGATCGCGAACGCGGCCGGGATCGAGTCGACCGCGAACGCGATGTCGGCCGCCACGATCGCGGCGAGGCAGAGGAACAGCGGCGTGGCGTGACGCTGCCCCTCGAGCTTCACGAACCAGTTCGCCTCGTGATACTCGCCGGTGACCGGGAAGAAGCGGCGCACCGCCCGCACGATGAAGTTCTTGTCCGGGTCGACGTCCTCGGCGACGCCCTTGAGGATGCGGTATGCGAGCACCAGCAGCAGCACGCCGAGCGCATAGATCACGAAGTGGAACTGCTCGATCAGCGCTACGCCGCCGAGGATCGCGAGCCCGCGCAGCACCAGCGCGGCGACGATGCCCCAGAACAGCAGCCGGGCCCGGTGCTCCTCGGGCACGCCGAAGTACGAGAACAGCAGGATGAACACGAACAGGTTGTCGAGCGAGAGCGAGCGCTCGATGAAGTACACGGTCGTGTACGTCACGGCGTCCTCGGCGTCCGACAGCACCAGCACCACGACCGTCGCCAGCAGCGACACGACGAGCCAGCCGATGCTCCACACCACGCCCTCGCGAAAGCTTGGCTCGCGCCCGCGGGCGAAGAAGTGCAGGTCGATCCAGAGGAACACGATCGTCGCGCCCGCCAGGATCAGCCACGGCACCGGCCCGGAGAAGAACGCGAGCGGCGGCACGGCCATCAGACGAAGAAGAAGGTGAGGCCCAGCACCACGTAGACGGCGAGCAGCTGGAGGCCCTCGAACCAGGTCGACTCACCCTCCTGGGTCACCTGCTGGGCGATGAGCACCGCGAGCACGACCGCCCCGAGCTCGAATCCGTTGAACACGAGCGCCAGCGGGAAGTCGCCCACGAACAGCGAGAGCAGCACCAGCACGGGCGCGGCGAAGAGGGCGATCTGCGCGCTCGAGCCGATCGCGATGTTGACCGCCAGGTCCATCTTGTCGCGCGCCGCGAAGTAGATCGCCACCCAGTGCTCGGCCGCGTTGCCGACGATCGCGACGACGATGATGCCGACGAAGAACGGCGACAGGC
>JBPCNM010000221.1:0-6107 GCA_051001255.1 Solirubrobacteraceae bacterium | reverse complement strand
GCGCCGGGCAGGCCGGACTCGCGCCGCGGCGCCTCCGGCGAGGACTGGTCGGCGCCGGGCAGCTCGGGCTCGTGCCCCGGCGCCTCCGGCGCGGGGCCGAGCGGGTCGCCGGAGGTCATGCCAGGTTCGCTCATGGTGTTGAACGCTACCGCCAGCGCTCGACGAGGTCGGCCTCGGGCACCTCGCGCAACGTGCGCGCGGGGACGCCCATGACGACCGCCCGCGCCGGCACGTCCCGCGTCACCACGGCGCCGGCCGCCACGAACGCCTCCTCGCCGACCTCGACGCCGGGGCACAGCACGGCCCCGCCGCCGACGCGGCACGCGCGTCGCAGCCGGGCGCCGCGGAGCGCGTACTCCGGACCGTGGCGCGCCATCGTGTCGTCGTTGGTCGTACAAGCGCCCGGACCGACGAACACGTCGTCCTCGACCTCGGAGAACGCCGTGAGGTAGACGTCGGTCTGCAACCGCACCCGCGCGCCGACGACCACGTCGTTGTCGATCGCGGATCCGCGGCCGATCACGGTGCCCGCCCCGATCCGGGCGCGCTCGCGGACGTAGGACTGGTCGCCGAGGATCGAGCCTTCGCCGACCTCGGCGCCGGCGAACAGCACCGCGCGCGCGCACGCGACCACCCCGGCGGCCAGCACGAGCGGCGCGGGCGCCTCGCGCGGCGCCGCCGAATGCCGGGCGAGCTTGGGCGGCTTGCCGAGGATGGCGCCGTCCTGGATCTCGCAGCCGTCGCCTAGCACCGTGCCGGCGTGCACGACGACGTACGCCCCGAACGAGACGCCCTCGCCGATCCGCACGCCCTCGCCCAGCAGCAGCCCGGGCGCGCGGTCAGACGGCTGCACGCGACTCCCGCCGCGAAGCGTCCAGCCGCTCCTGCAGCGCCGCGAGCACCCGCACGACGCGCAGCCCCGATTCACCGTCCGAGATCGGCGTGGCGCCGTCGCGCAGGCAGGCGACGAAGTGCTCGCACTCCAACCGCAGCGGCTCCCGGTTGGGGATGCTCGGGCTCCAGATGTCGCCCGATCGCGTGATGTACTCGCCCCACGACGTGGCGCTCTGGTCGAACCCCTTGTCGTAGACGGTGACCTTGCGCTCGAGGTCCATGTCGTCGAACGTCGCCATCCGCCGCGATCCGACCACCGTGAAGCGGCGCTCCTTGTGGGGGTCGAGCCAGGAGAGGTGCAGCTGCGCGGCGAGCCCCGACGGAAAGCGCAGGAAGCAGAACACCACGTCCTCGATCCCGGCGCGCATGTAGGACTCCCCCCGCGCCTCGACCTCGTAGGGCTCCTCGCCGGCGAGCCGGAGCAGGACGGAGATGTCGTGCGCGCCCAGCGACCACAGCGCGTTCTCGTCCGCGCGCAGCTGACCGAGGTTGAGGCGGTTGGAGTAGATGTAGTGGATGTCGCCGAGCTCGCCGCCGTCGGCGATCTCCTTGAGCTTGACGACGCCCGGATGGTGCTCGAGCAGATGCCCGACCATCAGCACCCGCTCCGCCGCGGCGGCGGCGGCCACCGCGCGCTCGGCGTCGGCCACCGTCTGGGCCAGCGGCTTCTCGACGAAGCAGTGCTTGCCGGCTTCCAGCACGCGCACGGCGAGGTCGGCGTGGCTGGGCACCGGCGTGGCGAGGACGATCGCGTCGAGCGCGTCGTCGGCCAGCAAGTCGTCGAGCGACGGCGTGCGGCGCACGGACGGCAGCGACGCGCCGACCCGCTCCAGCGCGGCTGGATCGCCGTCGCACAGCCAGGTCAGCTCGCAGCCGGGGATGGCCGCGAAGTTGCGCGCGAGATTCGGGCCCCAGTAACCGAGTCCGGCGACGGCGATCGTGCTCATGCGCCCATCCTACGGGCGAGCGCCGCGGCGACCCGCGCACCCGCGCGCCCGTCCCCGTAGAGCGGCGGGCGAGCGGGCGGCGGGCGGCGTTCCAGGGCGCGCACGGCGGCGCCGGCGTCGAGATCGACGAGCACGTTCCAGCCCGCGTCGACGGTCTCCGTCCACTCGGTGCCGGCGCGCAGCGTCACGCACGGCACGCCGGCCAGGTAGGCCTCCTTCTGGACGCCGCCGGAGTCGGTGAGCAGCGCCCGCGCGTGGTGCAGCAACGCGGTGAAGTCGAGGTAGCCCAGCGGCGGCGCGAGCACGACGCCCGCGCCGGTCAGCCGTTCGCGCAGGCCGGCGGCCTCCAGCCGCGCGGCGGTCCGCGGGTGCAGCGGCAGGACCACCCGATGCGGAACCGCCTCCAGCAGGGCCACGAGCTGCTCCAGGCGGGCGGGATCGTCGACGTTGCCCGCCCGGTGCGCGGTGGCGAGCACGTAGGCCCCGGGCGTGACGCCAAAGCGCTCGAGCACCTCGGTGCGCGCCGCCGCGCGCGGGCCCAGCAGCCGGGCGACGTCGACCATCACGTCGCCCACCACCTCGACCGTGCCGGCCACCTGCTCGCGGCGCAGGATCTCCGCGGGCGCACGGGACGAGCACAGCAGCAGATCGCTGGCGTGATCGGTCAGGACGCGGTTGAGCTCCTCGGGCATCCGGCGGTCGTAGGAGCGCATGCCCGCCTCCCCGTGCGCGACCGCGATGCCGGCCTGCGCGGCCGCGAGCGCGCCGGCCAGCGTCGAGTTCGTGTCCCCGTAGACGAGCACCAGCGCCGGACGCTCGGCCGCGAGCAACGGCTCCAGCGCCTCCAGCATCCGCGCCGTCTGGCCCGTGTTCGTGCCGCCGCCGAGCTCGAGCCGGTGCTCGGGCCGCGGAAGCTCCAGCTCGTCGAAGAAGACCTGCGAGAGCGCGTCGTCGTAGTGCTGGCCCGTGTGGACGAGCACCTCGTGGGCGACGTCGCGCAATGGCCCGGAGACGGCAGCGGCCTTGATGAACTGCGGCCGGTTCCCGATCACGGTCAGGACCCGCACGTTGCCGGGCCCGCTATGCGGCAGCGCCCTGCGTCGCCAGCTCACGCGTCACGCGCTGCGTAAAGGCCAGGTGCGCGGCCCGGGTGACCGGCCCCGGCGCCTGGGGCAGCTCGATCTCGTCCACTGCGGCGATCGGCATGACCTCGCGCACCGATGACGCGATGAACGCCTCCTCGGCGGCGCGCACGTCGTCGAGCGTGCACGGCGCCTCTGTGACCTCGCACTCCTCCAGCAGCCGCCGGCGGGTGATCGAGTCGAGGATGCCGTCCGAGAGCGGCGGCGTGCTCAGGCGGCCGTCGCGCACCCAGAAGAACGTCCACGTCGGTCCCTCGAGCACCCGGCCGTGGGGCGTGACCAGCAGCGCCTCGTCGGCGCCCTGCTCCTTGGCGATCCGCCCCGCGAGCATGTTGCCCGCGTAGGAGAGGGTCTTGAGCCCGTTGAGCACCCGCGAGGGCGCGTAGGCCACGGTCACCACCCGCGCGGTCGGCGGGCGGGTGGGAAGCGGCTCGGCGATCGCGATCCGGCGGCCGCCGCGCGTCACGACCAGGCGCAGCAGCGACTCGGGCTCGCCGGCCCGCTCGACCAGCGCGAGCGCCTCGGCCCGCAGGGCGCCGAGATCGACCTCGAGCCGGAGTCCGGCGCAGGTGCGCGCGAGACGGGCGAAGTGGTCGTCGAGGGCGAACGGCCGGCCGTCGTAGACCCGCAGCACCTCGAAGCCGCCGTCCCCGCGCAGCAGCCCCTCGTCGGCTACGGGGATGTGCGTCTCCTCGACGGGCGCCACGGCGCCGTTCACACTGGCCAGCCACATGGGCTCCAGCCTACCCGCCCGCTACCGTGGACCGTCTCGTGCGCCTCGTGGAGCCTGCTCACAACGTCGAGCTGCGCGCCGACCGCCACGGGCACGACCACGTCGTGTTCGCGTTTCCCTACCGGCCCGCGATCGTCGACGCCGTGCGGGCGATCCCGGGCCGCCGGTTCGACTGGGACGCGAAGGAGTGGTGGGCGCCGCAGGCCGACGCCACTGCCCCCTACGTCAAGGGCGTGATCGAGCGCCATCCGGCGCTGCTGGTGGCGCCGGGCGTCATGGAGTGGCTGGCGGAAGCGACGAGCGGTTGGGTCGGCCGCGTCGGCGCGGCGCGCCTGAGCGGGCGCGGCGCCTTCGTGCTGGAGACGATCTCGGGCGAGCTGCCCGACGAGCTGGCGGCGGTCGCCGAGGACCGCGGCGGCCGGCTGTGGCTGCCGTTCTCCCAAGCGCTCGCGGACGCGCTGCTCGAGCTGCGCGGGGCGCGGCTGGACAAGCGGGCGCTGCGGTGCGCGACGCGGCTGCAGATCGGGCAGGCGCCGGCGCCGGCCACGCTCGCGCTGGTCGAGAGCGTCGGCGAGGCCCGCTTCACGCTCGACGTCAACTGGGATCCCGACGCGATCCCGGCCTTCCTCGCCCTGCCGGCGTGCGAGGCGCACGGCCGCTCGCTGCCGATCGATCCCTACCTCGTCGAGCCGCTCGAGCACTACCTGCGCACCTTCGGCGTCGAGGTGGCGCCCAACGCCGCCGACGTCCTGGCGCGCCTGCGGACCGAGCACGACGCGGCGATCGAGGACGTCCGCCGCTCGCGCGCGCACGATGCGCCGGCGCTGCCCGCCGAATCCGCGCTGGGCGGCGAGCTGCGCCCGTTCCAGCGCGCCGGCGTCGCGTACGTGCTGCGCGCGCGCCGGACGTTCCTGGCCGACGAGCAGGGGCTCGGCAAGACCGTGCAGGCGCTCGCCGCGCTCGAGCAGGACGACGCCTACCCCGCGATCGTCGTCTGCCCGGCGTCGCTGAAGCTCAACTGGCAGCGCGAGGCAGCGCACTGGATCGGCCACCGCTCCGTCACCGTCGTGTCGGGCACCGGTACGGTTGCGCCCGCCGCGGACCTCACGATCGTCAACTACGACATCGTCCACGCGCATCGCGCCCGGCTGGCGCTGCGCAAGCCCCGCGCGCTGATCCTCGACGAGTCGCACTACGTCAAGAACCCCCGCGCCAAGCGCACCCAGGCCGTGCGGCGGCTGGCGGAGTCGATGGGCCCGGACGCGCTGAAGCTCGCGCTGACCGGCACGCCGGTGATGAACCACGCGGAGGAGCTGATCGCGCAGCTGCGGATCATCGGGCGGCTGGGGGACTTCGGCTCTGGCGCGCGCTTCGCCCGCCGCTTCCAGGGGATCGGCGCGGAGGAGCGCATCCACTGGCACCTGCGCCGTCGCTGCTTCGTCCGCCGGGCGAAGGCCGACGTGCTGCCGCAGCTCCCGGCCAAGCGCCAGGTCGCTGTGCCGGTCGCGCTCGACAACGAGCGCGACTACCGGCTGGCCGAGGAGGATGTGATCGCCTGGCTGCGCGAGCAGCCGCTGGACCTGCGCGAGCTCGACCGCAAGGTGGCCGCGGCGCTGCGCGCCGAGCGCCTCGCGCAGCTCAACGCGCTGCGGCGGCTCGCGTCGCGCGGGAAGGGCAACGCGGCGATGGCGTGGGTCGAGGACTTCCTCGCCTCCGACGAGCCGCTCGTCGTGTTCGCCGGTCACCGCGAGATGCAGGACCGGCTGGTCGAGCGCTTCCCGGACGCGCTGCACCTGCTGGGCCGCGACTCGATCGCCGCCCGGGAGGCCGCGGTGCGGTTCTCCCCGTCCGCCGCCTCGCGGCTTTTGGTGGGCGCGACGCGCGTCGCGGGGCAGGGGATCACGCTGACCCGCGCCTCGAACGTCGCGTTCCTCGACCTCGAGTGGACGCCGGCGACGCACGACCAGGCAGAGGACCGCTGCCACCGGATCGGCCAGCACGACGCGGTGACGGCGTGGTACCTGCTCGCCGCGCAGACGATCGACGAGACGATGCTCGAGCTGATCAAGCGCAAGCGCAAGGTCGTCGACGCGGTCACCGACGGCCGCTCCCAGACGGAGGAGGCGGTCGTCGAGGGCGTGATCCGGGCGCTGCGCGGCACGCCGACGCGGCATCTGCGTGCCGTGGGCTGAGCTCCATGGTCATCCGAAGCGAGCTTCGATCCACGACACGGCGAAGGCCGTGAGCTCGGGAGCGGGGAAGAGGTGGCTCTCGGCCTGCCCGACGTGGCCCCGCACGCCGATGCCGGCGGCCAGGGCCGCCCGCGCGATGACGGCGAACTCATCCTCGTCGAGCCCGAGCTCCTCGTAGGGAAAGGGCCCGCCCGACGTG
>JBPCNM010000220.1:0-3802 GCA_051001255.1 Solirubrobacteraceae bacterium | reverse complement strand
GCGATGTCGGCGCCACGCCACGTCACGGTCGTCGCCCCGGACGGGTCGGGCGCGCACACCGGCGGCGCCGACCGCGTCGCCGGGCCGATACCGCAGCACGCGCTCGGCGCGCTCTACGCGGAGACCGACGTCGTGCTCAAGCTCTCGCGCGTGGAGGGGATGTTCGGTCCGCCGCTGGAGGGCTTCCACAAGGGCGCCACGTGCGTCGTGACGCCGGTCACCGGGCACGACGAGTACGTCGTGCACGGCGAGAACGGGCTCGTGGTGGACTGGGACGATCGCGCCGGCACAGCGCGGGCGCTGGACCTCCTCGCGCACGACCGTGCGCTGCTGCACCGGCTGCGCTGCGGGGCGCTCGCCACCGCGCGCGCGTGGCCGTCCTGGGAGCAGCAGGGTCAGATGATGGCCGCGGCGCTGTACGCGCTGCGGCGCGAGCCGGCGCCTGGCGGTCTCGCCGTCGCTCGCCGCCTCGGGCGCGACGTGGCGGGGGCGCTGTCGGACTCAGAGCGCGCCACGGCGGAGCTCGACGCCGCTCGCCGGACCGCCGCGCACGTGCAGGGCTCGCGCGCCTACCGGCTGGCGGTGAAGGGCCGGACGATGGTGGAGAACGTCGTGCGCGCGCCGCGCCGCTGGCGCATGCGGCGCCGCGGCGAGCTGTGAGCGCGGGCTACGCCGCCCGGTCGGTTCCGAACACCCGCAGGTCGAGCAGCAGGTCGTCGACGAGCCGCGGGTAGACGTGGGAGGCGCGGAACGCCTCGGCCTTGCGCCGGCCGCGGATCCGCACGCGCTCGTAGGCGGGCGGGAAGCGCACGGCGGCGCGCAGGACCGCCGGCAGCTGGTCTGGCTCGGCCACCTCGAGTTAGTCGATGTCGGGCTCCAGGCCGTGGGTCGGGCTCAGCGTCTCGGAGACGACGAGCTGCCCGGCGGCCAGGTGCAGGCAGACGCGGTTCTCGAACGAGGGGTAGGGCTCGTTGTGGAGGTTGACGCCGATGTCGTGCTCGGCGAGCAGGGCCGCCAGCTCGTCCGGCCCGATGCCGAACGCGGCGTGCACGAGGTCGAGCTCGGCCTTCGGCCGCGCCAGGAACCGTTCGCGGTGCTCCGTCGAGCGGCCGACGAACAGGATCGACGGGCGCCCGGCGGCGCGGCGCACCGGCGAGTAGAGGCGGTCGGCGACCGGCAGCGGCAGCGAGCGCCAGACCGGCATGAACGCGTCGGCGGTCGGCACGATCAGCGGGTCGAAGGCCACGAGCCGGTCGACGTTTGCGGTGTCCATCGCGGCGAGCGCGGCGCGCCGGCGCTTGAGGTCGGGGTGCGCCCGGTGCCCCCGCGTGCGCGGGATCGGCTCGGTGAGGAAGCCGAGCACGGGCGCACGCAGGCCGGCGAAGACGCCGGGCGGCAGCACCTCGGGTCGAAAGACCACGACGACGTGAGGGCTGAAGGCCAGTACGCGGGCGCGCACCGCGTCCGCGTCGCCGCCTGCGCGGAACTCGACGAAGGTCGTCTGGACGCGGCCGGAGTGCTCGTCGAGCGCGCAGGCCTCGAAGAAGGTGGACTGCCCGACGAAGGCCAGCCGCAGCGGCGCGCCGCGCTGCGGGGCGGGATACGGGGCGTCGCCGCGGCCGACGATCTGCGCCGCGCTCATCGGCGTGCGCATGCTCGCGGGCGCCGTCGGCACGGTCGTCCTCACGCGGGCTGAGTGTACGCTGCGCGGCCATGGAATGGCAGGAGCGCATCACCCGGGAGACGCCTCCGTCGATCCGGATCGAGCACGAGCTGCGCTATGCGATGGCGGCTCCGCTGGTGCGCGGCGCGGACACCTGGCTCGACCTCGGCTGTGGGGCCGGCGTCGCCGCGACGGCGGCCTTGGGGGGCGACGGCCCGGCGCGCGCCGTGCTGGTCGACGCGAGCGCGGACGTCCTGAGCGAGGCGGCGCGGGACGTCCCCGCCGGCGAGGTCGTGGCGGTCGAGGCGGACCTCGCGAGCGATGCCGGCGTTGCGGCGGTGCGCGCGGCGCTCGGCGACGCGCGCGACGGCGTCGCCACCTGCTTCGAGGTGATCGAGCACCTCGAAAGCTTCGTCAGCGTCGTCGAGCTGCTCGTCGAGCTCGCGGAGCAGCGCGCGTTCACCGTCGTGCTCAGCGTCCCCAACGATGCGTTCTGGCCGGTCGAGTCGCCGTGGCACGCCACGATGTGGGGCGCCGGGTCGTTCGAGGAGCTGCGCCGCTTGCTGCCGGCCGAGCACGTGATCGCCCATCAGATCCCGCTCCAGGGCTCCTCGGTCGTGCCGGAGGGCACGCCCGCGCTCGAGCCGCCCGGATTCGTGGTGCGCGAGGACGCGGTCGCGTCGCACTTCATCGCCGCGTTCGGGCCGCGTTGCGCCGAGGTCGTCGCGCGCTCGGCCGTCGCCCAAGCCGACCTGGCGGGGCAGCGGCAGTGGGAGCGCCAGCGCGAGGCCAACCTCGCGTTCTACGAGGACCGCATCCAGTGGGCACAGGGCGAGTTCCGCGCGTGGCGCGACTACATGAACGAACTGGAGCGCACGCTCGGCCGCACGCCGACGACCGCGCCGCTCGACTTCCCGTGAGGGTCGCCTTCGTCGTCAACGACCTCCAGCTCTCCGGAGGGGTTGGCGTCGTGGTCGAGCACGCCCGCCAGCTCGTCGCGCGCCACGGCTTCGCGGTCGACCTCGTGCTCGCGCGCGAGCGCGACGAGCCCGACTGGGGCTTCCGCGGGCTCGCCGACATCCCCGTGCACGGCATGGACGCGGCGCGGGCGGGGGGCTACGACGTCGTCGTGGCGACGTGGTGGGAGACGGTCGGGCCGGCGCTCGAGCTGCCGGCGCGCCGCCATGCCTACTTCATCCAGTCGCTCGAGGACCGCTTCTACCGGCCGCACGAGGCCCAGCGCCTCGCCGCCGCGCTCACGCACGACCTCCCGCTGCACGTGATCACCGAGGCGCGCTGGATCGCCGAGACGCTCGAGGCGCTCACGCCCCCCCGGCGCTGCCTGCTGGTCCGCAACGGCATCGCCAAGGACGTGTTCCAGACGCCCGCGCCGCCGCCGGTGCGCGGCGGCGACCCGCTGCGGATCCTCGTCGAGGGCAACCCGGACGTGTGGTTCAAGGGCGTGCCGGAGGCGCTCGAGGCCACGCGCGCGATGCGCGCCCCCCGTCATGTCACCACGGTCACGCCGCACGGCCGGAGGCTCGAAGGCGTCGACGAGGCGCTCGGACCGCGCTCCCAGCGCGAGCTGGCCGCCGCCTACGCCGACGCCGACGTCGTGCTCAAGCTCTCGCGCGTGGAGGGCATGTTCGGACCGCCGCTGGAGGGCTTCCACATGGGCGCCACGTGCGTCGTCACGGCGGTCACCGGGCACGAGGAGTTCGTCGTGCACGGGGAGAACGGGCTCGTCGTCGACTGGGACGACGTGCGCGGCACGAGCCGCGCGCTGGACCTGCTCGCGCGCGACCAAGCGCTCCTGCATCGGCTGCGCTGGGGCGCGCTGGCCACGGCGAAGGGCTGGCCGTCGTGGGAGCAGCAGGGGACGGTCATGGCGGCGGCGCTGCGCACGATCGCGCGCCGCCCCGCGCTGGAGCGCCGCCCGTTCGACGCGCGCCTGCTCGCCGAGCTGCGCGGGGGGGTGGAGGGCCACGCGCTGGTCGCGGCCGAGCGCGACCTGCTGCGCTGGCGGATGGCGCCGATGCTCGCCGTCGACCGCATGCTCGAGCGCCCGCCCGCCCGCTAGCTGTCGGGGCCAGCCCGCCGTGAGTGGGGCGGCGCGCGGCGGCGAGTGCAGCGGTGAGC
>JBPCNM010000219.1:0-3703 GCA_051001255.1 Solirubrobacteraceae bacterium | reverse complement strand
CGCCCCAGTTGCTCCCGTGCAGCGCGCGCATCAGCACGTCGTCGGCGTTGCCGGCCTGCTTGGCGAGCGACACCGAGGCCTGCGCGGGCCGGACCGGGTGGCGCACGGTGCGCCGGCCGGCGACGATCCGCCAGCCCGCGGCCGTCACGCGCAACCCGAGGTCGGCGTCCTCGCGGTAGGCGCGCGGGAAGCGCTCGTCGAAGCCGCCGATCGCCGCGAGCACGGCACGCCGGTAGGCCAGGTCGGCGGTCGCCCAGCGTGCGGTCTCCAACCCGCGCGTGTTGCGCTCCCAGTCGGTCGGGCGCCGGCCCGCCGGCAGCGGCACGACGATCCGGCCCTGCACCCCGGCGACGTCCCGCTCGGCGCCGGCGAGCTCCCCCACCAGCTGCTCCGCCCAGCCGACCTGCGGCTCGACGTCGTCGTCGAGGAACACGACCCACTCGGCCGGCCGTGCCCGCCAGCCGGCGTTGCGCGCTGCCGCGGGCCCGCGCGCCGGCCCGCGGATCGCCGTCACGCCGGCTGGTAGTGCGAGGGGTGCCGCCGGCCGGGCCCGGTCGTCGACGACGACGATCCGGTCCTCCAGCCCCGCGAGCGCCGCGAGCAGCGCGTCCAGGCTCGGCCGGCCGGCCGTGGGGATGACGACGTCGAAGCTCCTGCCGCCGCTCGCTCGGCCGCCGCGCCGCCGCGAGCGACCCCGGCGCGACGCACGACGTACGGGCCGATCGCGAGCAGGTCGACCGGCGAGGAGCCGAAGCACTCCAGCGCGTCGCGCGGGTCGTCCACCATCGGGCGTCCCGCCGTGTTGAGGCTCGTGTTGACCACCACCGGCACGCCGGTGCGCGCCTCGAAGCGCTCCAGGCAGCGTGCCATCAGCGGCTCCTGCACGCGGTCGACGGTCTGGATGCGCGCCGTCCCGTCGACGTGCACGACGGCGGGGATCCGCTCCGCCCAGCCCTCCCGCACGCGGTGCGTGAAGAGCATGAACGGGCTCGGCATCGGCCCGCCCTCGAAGATGTCCGCCGCCCGCTCGGCGAGCACCATCGGCGCGACCGGCCGGAACTGCTCGCGCCCCTTGATGTCGTTGAGCTTCTCCAGGTTGGCGTGCCGGCGCGGATCGGCCAGCAGCGAGCGGTGCCCGAGCGCGCGCGGCCCGAACTCCGAGCGCCCCTGGAACCACGCGACCACCTGGTTGTCGGCCAGCGCCGCGGCGACCGCGTCGGCCACGTCGCCGGGGCGCTCGAACGCAACCTCGGCGGTGCCGAGCTGCGCGGCCAGCGCGGCGTCGTCCCAGCCGCGGCTCAGCGCGGCCGTCGTCATCGGCGCCGGCGCATCGCCCAGCTCGTGCGCGACGTGCAGCGCGGCGCCGAGCGCCGTCCCGGAGTCGCCCGCGGCGGGCTGCACCCAGACGCGCTCGAACGGGCCCTCGCGCCACAGCACCGAGTTGGCCACGCAGTTGAGCGCGACGCCGCCGGCCATCACCAGGTCGCGGTCGCCGGTGCGTTCGTGCAGCCAGCGCGCGAGGTCGAGCAGCACCTCCTCCAGCCGCCGCTGCACCGTGGCGGCGAGCGCAGCGTGGCGCGCGGTGAACTCGGCGCCGGGCGCGAGCGCCGGCGCGTAGTCGGAGAAGTCCACCGCGCCGACCACGAAGCCGCCGGCGGCGTCCGCGCGGACCAGCTCGCGGAACGCGTCCAGGTAGGACGGCTCCGCGTAGGAGGCCATCGCCATCACCTTGTACTCGTCGGAGGAGCGGCGGAAGCCGAGGTGTGCGGTCAGCTCCTCGTAGAGCAGCCCGAGCGAATGGGGCAGCTCCTGCGCGGCCAGGATCTCCAGCGTGCCGCCGACCGCGCGGCCGGCCAGGTGCGAGGCGCGCTCGCCGCGGCCGTCGAGCACCAGCACGCTGCACGGGTCAAAGCAGGAGCCGAACGTCGCCGAGGCGGCGTGGGCGACATGATGCCCGACCCACCGGACGCACGCGGGATCGAGGCCCGGGAGGGCGCTGCGCAAGAAGAGCGGCGCGCGCTTGGCGTAGAGCGTGCGCAGGCCCTCCCACTCCGCCGCGGTGATGTCGCCGTCGGGCTGGAAGGCGAGGTCGGGGTCGTAGGAGTAGGCGACCGCGTCGAGCTGGGTCGGCTCGATCCCCGCCTCGGCCAGGCACCAGGCCATCGACTGCTCTGGCAGCTCCCAGGTCGAGAACGCGACCGGCGGCTTGCCGTGCTTGCGGCGCGAGAAGCGCTCCTCCTCGGCCGCCGCGACGGTGACGCCGTCGACGACCAGGGCGGCCGCCGGGTCGTGGAACACCGCGTTGATGCCGAGTACGGTTGCCATCGTCGAAGCGCTTCTCCGAGAAGCGCTTCTCGCGAAACGCGAACAACCGTCAGATCAACGACACGTCGAACGCCGCCGCTCACCACGGCTGGCGCCTACGCGCTGTGCTCAGCCACCGTGCGGAGCCGTTCCAGCGCCCGCCGGATCAGTCGCGAGACGTGCATCTGCGAGACGCCGACGCGCGCGGCGATCTCCGCCTGGGTCAGATCTTCGACGAATCGCAGGTGCAGCACGATGCGGTCGCGCGCCGGCAGCGCGGCAAGCGTCGGCGCGATCGTCGCGCCGTACTCCACGAGCTCGTAGCGGCCGTCCTCGGTGCCGATCGACTCGGCGTAGGTCTCGCCGTCCCCCTCGTCGCCGAACCGGAAGGACTCCAGCGAGACCGCGTCGTAGGCGCCCGCCGCCTCCATCGCCTCGAGCACCTGCTCGGTGGTGAGGTCGAGCGTCGCGGCGACCTCGACGGCCGACGGCGACCGGCCCTTGCGCCGGGAGAGCTCCTTGACCGCGTTGTCGACCTGCATCACGCGCTCCTGCATCCCGCGCGGGACGTGGACAGCCCAGCCGTTGTCGCGAAAGTAGCGCTTGAGCTCGCCGAGCATGGTCGGGACGGCGTAGGAGGAGAACGCGGTCTCGCGGGCCGGATCGAACCGGTCGATGGCCTTGATGAGCCCGAGCGTCGCGACCTGGACGAGGTCGTCGAGCGGCTCGTCGGAGCGGCGATAGCGCCGCGCCATCCGGCGCGCCAGCGGGAGCAGCCGCTCCACGAGCGCCTCGCGCGCCCCTTGGTCGCCGTGGTGGTGATACCGGATCAGCAGGCGGCGGTCCTCGTGGGCGCGCGAGACACCGGCCTCGTCAGGGGAACCGGACCGGCCGAACCGCCCGGGAAGCGTCGAGGCGGGCTCTATGACCGGCGCCGGATCGCCGGGCGCCGTCTGCTGCTGACCAGGTTCCAAGCCTCTCCTGAGCGCCGAGGGCGTGCGGGGACCGCAGACATCTTTAGCAGCGTCCCCGCTCGGAGCCACGACACGTGGCCGCGGACTCAACCGGGGCAGAGGGGCGTCGCGTCGAGCCCCGAGCGCAGATCCTCGATGCGCTCGAACACGTGGACGGCACCCGCGGCGCGCAGCTCCTGCTCGGAGAAGCCGCCGGTGAGGACGCCCACGGTCTCGAGCCCTGCGCGCTTGGCCGCTTCGCAGTCCCAGGTCGAATCGCCCACCATGACCGCCGGGCCGCCGCCGGCCTTGTCGACCGCCGCGGCGACCAGATCCGGCTCGGGCTTGGTCTGCTCCACGTCGGAGGACGTCGTCCAGCCGTCGGCCAGGTCGCGCGCGTGGAGCAGGTCGAGGTAGTGGTCGACCTCGTGCTGCTTGGCCGAGGA
>JBPCNM010000218.1:0-3190 GCA_051001255.1 Solirubrobacteraceae bacterium | reverse complement strand
CTCACGCGTCACGCACAGCACCAGCTCCGGGTAGGGCGGCGCGCCGTAGTCGTCGACGCGGAACTCGCCCATGCCGGGCTTGCGCGCGCGCAGCGCCACGCCTTCGACGTTCCAGAACGCCGTCGCGCCGGCGACCCGCCCGGCCAGCAGGGCCTTGACGGCCTCGAACCCGATCGTGGTGGCGCGCACCGCTTCGGGGTCGCCGCCGTCGCCGGCGACGACCGAGCGCAGGACCGCCTCGTCGGACGGCAGTCCGGTGACGCCCGCTCGCTCGCCCTCGAGGTCCTTCGGCGAGCGGATCGACGGCTGGGCGAGCACCGCCGCCAGCGGGCGCTGCACGAACGCCATCACCCCGACGATGTCGCGCCCCCGCTCGCGGGCGAGCCCGAGGTCGTGGATGTCGAGGATCGCCATGTCGGCCTTGCCGGCTCCCAGCAGCTTGAGCGCGTCCGTCGATGCCCCCGGCTTGCGGATCGTCAGCTCGACGCCCTCCGCCTCGTCGTATGCGCGCTCGGTCGCCATGTACAACCCGGCGTGCACGGCGTTCGGCGTGAAGTCGAGCAGCAGCGTCGCCTCGGCCCCCGGCCGGTCCTGGCCGGTGGTGGAGCCGCAGCCGGCAACCAGGACGGCGAGGAGGAGGGTGAGCGAGGGGCGCACGGTGGCCGACGAGGCTAGTGCCTAGACTCCGATCCAGATGCGCCGCCGGGTCACGTTCTCGCGCAACGTCACGCTCTCCCTGTCGCGGACCTGCGTCTCGCACTGCAAGTACTGCGCGTTCGCGACCCATAGGCCGCACCTGCACGAGCCCGACGAGGTCGAGCGGATCCTCGACGGGGCCGCACGGCGGCAGGTCAAGGAGCTGCTGGTGCTCACCGGCGACGACCCGGCCCACCATCCCGGCGTGCGGTCGAAGCTGGAGGAGCTGGGCTTCGCAGACTTCGTGGCCTACGTCGTCTGGTGCTGCGAGCGCGCTCTGGAGCGCGGGCTGCTCCCGCACACCAACCTCGGCGCGCTGGGTCGCGCCGAGCTGGCACGCCTGCGCGAGGTCACGGCCAGCCAGGGGCTGATGCTCGAGTCGCTGCGGTCCGACCTCGTCGCCCACCAGGCGTCGCCGACCAAGGACCCGGCGCTGCGGTTGGCGACGCTGCAGGCCGCCGACGCGCTGAAGATCCCGTTCACCAGCGGCATCCTCGTCGGCATCGGCGAGACCGAGGAGGACCGGATGGCGGCGCTGGAGGCGCTCGCCGGCTTCGGGAACCTGCAGGAGGTGATCCTCCAGAACTTCGTCCCGCACCGCCGCTACTACGGCGAGGAGCCGGCGGAGATCGCGACCGAGGCCGCCGCGGCGTACTGGCGCACCGGCCTGCACGACGGCGCCGGTCGGGGTGGTGGGCGGGACCCGATTCCCGCGCCCGGCTGGTCGTCGCCGGTCACGGTGGAAGACATGGTGCGGCTGGTGGAGGAGGCGCGGCGGCTGATGCCCGAGGTCGGCATCCAGGTGCCGCCGAACCTCTCGGACTGGTGGCCGCGGCTGGTGGAGGCGGGAGCGACCGACCTCGGCGGGTTGAGCGCCAACGGCGACCACATCTCCCCCGAGCACCCGTTCCCGTCGCCGGCGCAGGTGCGCAAGCGGATGGCGGCCGACGGCATCGCGCTGACCGAGCGGCTGTGCGTGTACCCGCAGTTCATCGACCCCGAGTGGCTCGCACAGGGCGTGCTCGACGTGATCAAGGCGCGCTTCTGGAGCTTCATCCCGCGGCGCGGCTCCGGTCGGATCGACGGGCCGAACGGCGCATTGGCGCCGGACACCATCGCCCGCGCGCACGCCGGGCGCAGGCTCGGCCCCGGCGAGCTGACCGCGCTGTTCGCCGAGACGCGCCCGGCGGTGATCGAGGACATGCGCCAGGCCGCCGACGACCTGCGCGCCGAGCTGGCCGGCGAGACCGTCACGTTCGTCGTCAACCGCAACATCAACGTGTCCAACGTCTGCATCGTCGGCTGCGCGTTCTGCGGCTTCGGCCAGGGGCGCCGCTCGCCCGACGCCTACACGCACGAGCGCGACGACTTCGTCGCGCGCATCCGCGACGCCGTCGCGTACGGGGCGACCGAGCTGTGCATCCAGTCGGGCATCCACCCGGACTGGACGCTGGCGGACTACGAGGGCTGGCTGCGGCTCGCGCAGGCGACCGCGCCCCAGCTGCACCTGCACGCCTACAGCCCGATGGAGGTCGCGCACATGTGCGACCAGTCGGGCTTGGCGCCGCGCGAGGTGTTCGCCCGCCTGGCCGACGCCGGCCTCGGCTCGGTCCCGGGCACCGCGGCCGAGGTCCTCGACGACGGCGTGCGCCAGCGGATCAGCCCGAACAAGCTGCCGGTCGCGCGCTGGGTGGAGATCGTCGAGGCCGCGCACGGCGCCGGGCTGCGCTCCACGGTGACCGTGATGTTCGGCCACATCGAGGAGCCGCACGAGCTGGCCGAGCACATGCGCGTCGTGCGCGCGCTGCAGGAGCGGACCGGCGGCTTCACCGAGTTCGTGCCGCTCTCGTTCATCCCGTTCCATACGCTGCTGGGCCGCACGCACGGGACCGAGGAGATCTCGCGAGCGGAGAACCTCAAGCACACCGCCGCGTTCCGCCTGGCGCTCGGGCGGACCGTGCCGAGCCTGCAGGCGAGCTGGGTGAAGATGGGGCTCGATGCCGCCACGGAGGCGCTGCGCTGGGGCGTCAACGACCTCGGCGGGACGCTGATGGAGGAGTCGATCTCCCGCATGGCGGGCTCCCAGCACGGCGTGCGCCTCGAGGTCGAGGATCTGGTGGGGGCCGCTCACGCCGCGGGGCGCCCGGCGGCCGAGCGAACGACGCTGTACGAGATCCGCCGCCGCTTCGACGCGGTGCCCGCTCCGGCGTAGCCGCCGAGCGCGGCGCAAGCGGCGTTGCACGCTGTCCGGCGGGCGAAATACCACCCCGGCATGGAAGCTCACCCTGCGGCGCTCAGACACGCCGAGTCTGTCGCCGTCGACGTCGAGACCAACGGCCGCAGCGGCGATGACTGTGAACTGACCGAGGTCGGCGCGGTGCTGATCGGCGGCGGGGAGCTGCACGAGAGCTTCGAGTCACTGGTCTCGGTGCGGCGCCCGCTGGGCGCGGGCATCCAGCGCTTCACCGGCATCAGCCAGGAGATGGTCGATGGC
>JBPCNM010000217.1:0-4696 GCA_051001255.1 Solirubrobacteraceae bacterium | reverse complement strand
CTGATCTGCACGCCCGCGGGCTTCGAGCGCCACTGGGCGCGCACCGCCGCTGGGGCGGCCGGGATCGAGCCGCCGCCTTTGGGCGCTGCAGCCGATCCCCAAGGTCACGGTCGTCGGCCCGCCGATCGCGGCGCCCGCCTGAGCCGCGGCACGCCAGGAGCCCGATACTGGAGCGGTGGAAGCGGCGAAACCCCGCTCACGTCCCCGTATAGCCACCTCAGTGCGCACCGCGCTCGCTACCTGGAACGCCGTGCCACATGAGGAAGCTTCACCGCGACCCCTGCCGCCACATGAAGGTCTTCGATCCTGCGTGGTGGGTCGGTGTCCGTAAGACCCGCCCGATGAAATGTCCGGCAAGGGGGCGTCAAACGGACCGCGATCGTCTCGGGCGAGAGCCAGAAGCGACGGCATCGCCCGCACTGGCGATCGCATTCGCACGAAGCGACCGTGTGTGATCGTCGGTGGTGCCTAGCGTGGCGGACGGGCCGAACCGGCGGCAGAGGCGGCGAGCTCGCGGGCTATGCGAAGGACGAGCTCCCGCCGGGGGTCGTGCCCCGCCTCGGTCCACGCAAGCTGGATCCGGGCCGTGACGGGCTGTCCGGCGAGCGGGACGAAGCGCACGTCTCGATGGCGGAAGTCGGCGTAGGAGGCGGCCTCGAGGGAGACGCCGAGGCCGGCGGCGACGAGGCCCTGGCGCGCCTGGCTGCCACGCATCTCGTGCGCGATCCGGGGGGAGAAGCCGGCGACCCGGCAGGCGGCGATGAGGTGGTCGAAGAATGCGGGTGAGCCCTCCCGGCGCCAGAGCACGAAGGGCTCGTCAGCTAGGTCGGCCAGCTCGAGGTCGGGCCGTTCGGCCAGCGGGTGTGTGCTGGGGAGGACCGCGTGCACGGGCTCGTCGAGGAGCGTCTCGAGCCGTAGGCCGGGCCGGGGGTCGACCTCGCGGACGAGTCCGACGTCGATCGCGCCGCCGACGATGGCGGTGGCCTGCTCCTCGGAGGTGAGCTGGCGCAGGTCCACGTGCAGGCCAGGGGCGAGTCGGGCGAGGGACGCGATGATCTCTGGCACCAGCGCGTTCAACGTCGCGGCCTGGCAGCCAAGGCTGATCGTGCCGGCGCGACCGGCCGCGGCCGCCTGGGCGCGTGCAGCAGTGCGGTCGAGGTCGGCGACGAGGCGCTCGGCGCCGCGGCGCATCTCCTCGCCGGCGGGGGTCAGTGCGACGTGACGGCTGGTCCGGGTCAGCAGCTCGGTGTCGACGGCGGCCTCGAGGCGTCGAACCTGTTGGGAGACGGCGGACTGCCCGATCCCGAGGCGCGCGGCGGCGCGCCCGAAGTGCAGCTCGTCGGCCACGGCCAGGAACGATCGGAGGTGGCGGGCGCTGACATCGATCATGAAGAGTGATTGAACCAGAAGGATCCAGGCGTTGTCATGGAAGGTGAGTGAGGGCAGACTGCAACGGCATGTCCGCGATCGATCTCAGCGCGATGACCGTCCTCGTGACCGGCGCGACCGACGGCCTCGGCCGTGCAGTCGTCGGCGAGCTCGCCGATGCCGGCGCCACCGTCCTCGTTCACGGACGCGATCCCGAGCGAATACGTAAGACCGAGCAGGAGATCGGCGCGCACAGCGGAGCCGGCCGGCTGCGCTCCTACCGTGCGGACTTCTCCTCGCTGGCGGACGTGGGCGCGATGGCCGACCAGATC
This sequence comes from Solirubrobacteraceae bacterium, assembly GCA_051001255.1. GTDB lineage: Bacteria > Actinomycetota > Thermoleophilia > Solirubrobacterales > Solirubrobacteraceae > DASQMT01. The sequence continues at coordinate 2,996 of JBPCNM010000217.1, read as the reverse complement.
CTCGCGTGCGAGTCGCGCCTCGACGTGCTGCTCAACAACGCCGGCATCGGGACCGACGTCCCCGGCGGCGGCCAGCGCCGCGGTCGCTCGGCGGACCGGGACGCCGGCCTCGACGGCGTCTTCGATCAGCGCCCGCCAGCTCGCTGCGACACTGGGCGCGTGATGGCCACGAGCCTGGCGCGGTTTCGGCCTGCGCCCGCACCAGCAGGGCGAGCCCATCCTCGGTGGCCGGTGCGGCGAGCAGTGCGCGGCTGTGCACAGGGCTGCGTCTCGGCGGGCGTGTCGCGCGCGCGCCGGGATTGCCCGGCTCCTCAGCGGCTCACACCGTGGCCTCGGTCAGGTAGCGCTGGATCACAGGGCCGAGCCAGCGCAGGATGGCGGCTCGGTCGAGGTCGACCACGGGGGGCAGTCCCAAGACGTAGCGACACAGGGCCAGGCCGAGCATCTGCGTGGCCACCAGGCCTGCGCGCGTAGCGGCGGTCGCAGGGTCGTGCGGCCCGGCGGCGGCCACGACCGGTTCCAGCTGTGCGCGGAAGATGGCATGCATCTGCTGCGCGGCGGCCGCGTTGGTGGCTGCGCTCGCAAGCAGCACGCGCAGTGAATCGTCGGCCTGCTCGCCCTCCCAGCGCGACAGGAAGTGGTCGACGGCGGCGACGCCGAGCTGGTCGGCGGGGACTCGCGACAGGTCCGGCAACGCCAGGTCGAAGTCGGCGGCGGCCACGAACAGCCCCCGCTTGCTGCCGTAGTAGCGCATCACCATCGACGGGTCGATGCCGGCGTCGGCCGCGACCGCGCGGATGGTCGTCCGCTCGAAGCCGTCGGCGCCGAACCGCTCGCGCGCCGCGCGCAGGATCGCCTCGCGGGTGCGCCGCGACCGCTCTCGCTGCGTCCCCTCGACCACATCGGCAGCTTAGCCAACAGCCGTTGACCTGAGGCCGTGGGCATGCTATAGTCAACGTTTGTAGGCCAACGCTTGTTGACGTAGGAGGTGCCCCGAATGCTGTCGACCGCCCACCGGTACTCGATGTCCGAGCCGCCCCTCAGGAGTCGCTGCTGCGCGGGGGCGTGGCGCGGGCCATCTCGCTCGCATCAGCACCGATCCGAGCGAGGCGAGCGATGAACGCCCCTCGGACGCGCGGAGGTGAGACGGAGGTGCTGGTCGTCGGCGCCGGCCCGACGGGGCTGTTGCTGGCCGGCGACCTCGCCGCCGCCGGGGTGGCCTGCACGATCTTGGAGCGCCGCGGTCGGGAGTCGAATCTGACGCGCGCATTCGCGGTCCACGCCCGCACGCTGGAGTTGCTCGACGCCCGCGGCGTCGCCGACGAGCTGGTCGACCGCGGGCAGCCCCTTGGCGCGCTGCGGCTGTTCGACGGGATCGAGCTCGACCTGTCGCGGCTGCCGACGCGGTTCCCGTTCCTGCTCGTGACCCCGCAGTACGAGACCGAGCGGGTGCTCGAGCGGCGTGCCAGGTCGCACGGGGCCGAGATCGTTCGGGACGCCGAGGTGGTGGGGCTGCGCCAGGACGCCGACGGCGTCGAGCTCGACGTGCGCGCCGCGGACGGCAGCGTCGGGCGCCGACGCGCGGCGTTCGTCGTTGCAGCTGACGGCGTGGGAAGCGCCGTGCGCCGATCGCTCGGGCTGGGGTTCCCCGGCCGCTCCGCGATCCAGTCGGTGATGTTGGCCGACGTGCGGCTGACAGCGGCGCCGCCGAACGTGCTGACCGTCGACGCCGTCGCCGAGGGCTTCTCGTTCCTGGCGCCGTTCGGCGACGGCTGGTACCGAGTGATCGCCTGGGACCGGCGGCACCAGCTGCCGGAGAGCGCGCCGGTCGACATCGACGAGATCCGCGACATCACCCGCCGCGCGCTCGGCACCGACTACGGCATGCACGACGCGCGGTGGCTGTCACGGTTCCACAGCGATGAGCGCCAGGTCAGCCGCTACCGCGTCGGGCGCGTGGTGCTTGCCGGCGACGCCGCGCACGTGCACTCGCCGGCCGGCGGGCAGGGCATGAACACGGGGCTCCAAGACGCGGCCAACCTCGGCTGGAAGCTGGCTGCGACCGTGCACGGCTGGGCGCCGGACGGCCTGCTCGACACCTATCACGCGGAGCGGCATCCGGTCGGTCTCACCGTCGTGCGTGGCAGCGGTGCGCTGTTGCGGCTGGCGATGCTCCGCCCGCGGGCGCTGCGCGCCGCCCGTGGCGCGCTCGGCGGTGTCCTCATCCGGACCGGACCGGTGGCGCGCCGCGTCGCCGGGATGGTCTCCGGCATCGCGATCGGCTACCCGACACCGCGTGGGGCGCAGCGGTCGACCGGGAAGCGCGCGCCAGACCTCGTCGTCGGCGGGACGCGCCTGTACGAGCGCCTGCGGACGGGTCGGTTCGCGCTGCTGCTCGGTACCGACGACGGCGAGCTCGCGCGGCTTGCGGAGAAGGGCTTCTCCGACCGGGTGACCGTCCTGCGAGTCGCGGCCGCGGCCCCGTCTGGGTGGCCCAAGGTCACGCTGATTCGCCCCGACGGCTATGTCGGGTGGGCGAGCGACGCGCCCAGCGCCGAGGAGCGGCTCTGGGCCGGACGCGAAGCCCTGCAGCGCTGGTGTGGTCCCGCCTCGGCCGCGAGCGCCGCCGCAACAGCGCAGTTGCCTGAGCTCGACGGTCCCCAACTACGCGGGGCCGAGAGCGGGCAGTGTGGCCACCACTTGCATGGAAAGCACCGGCTGGCCACGTCCTCGCGATAGCGCTCGACCGCGGCGAGGTCGTTCAGCCGCTAGCGGTCAGCTCTCCGCGGGCGGCGACTTCGAGTTCGTCGGTGGATAGAGCGTGAAGTCGCCGCTACGTACGAGCTGTCCGGCCTTGAGGTCGCGGGTTGCGATGACGTTGAACCCGTGTGGGGCCGGGCCAGACTCGTCGCCCTCGGCCACTCTGCGCACGTGCTCTTCCATCTCGGCCAGGACAGCGAACATCTCCTCGATCTCACCGGCGTTGAGAGTGAGCT
>JBPCNM010000216.1:0-9324 GCA_051001255.1 Solirubrobacteraceae bacterium | reverse complement strand
CGAGAGGGCGCACATGGGTGGCCTCACTGGGCTACCAAACCATCGCGTGTGCCACAAGCGCCGGAGAGAGGAGGCCACGCGCGCCGCTGCGCGCGACCGGCCGCTCAGCGTCGTCGTGCTCGACCTCGACCACTTCAAGACCATCAACGACGCCTATGGCCACGGCGAGGGCGACAAGGTGCTGGTCGCGGCGGCGGCGAAGCGGCGCTCCGCCGTGCGCGAGGACGACCTCGTCGCGCGTCTGGGGGGCGAGGAGTTCGCGCTGATCCTCCCGGGCGTCGACGGCCCCCGCGCCGCCGAGGCCGCCGAGCGCGCGCGGGCCGCGATCGCCGAGGTCAGCCTCGGCGAGGGGTCGCTCTCGTGCTCGGCCGGCGTGGCGTCCTATCCCGAGGACGAGCGCGACGCCGGGCGCCTACTGGAGCTCGCCGATGGCGCCCTGTACTGGGCCAAGCGCTCGGGCCGCGACCAGAGCCGCCGCTACGACCGCCGCCTCACCGGCCAGCTCTCCGGCGACGGCCAGCGCGCCGAGATCGAGGCGCTGCTGTCGTGCGAGGACGCGATCGTGCCGGTGTTCCAGCCGGTGCTGGAGCTCGCGACCGGCCGCATCGCCGGCTACGAGGCGCTGGCGCGGATGCCCGAGGGCCCGTTCCGGCCGCCCGACCAGTGGTTCAACCAGGCGCATCGCGCGGGCTCGGCCCGCGCTGGAGGCCGCCGCCCTCAGGGCCGCCCTGCGCGCGCACGGACGGCCCGAGCGGACGTTCCTCGCGCTCAACGTGAGCCCGGGTGCGCTGCTCTCATCGGAGGTCCGCGCGGCGCTGCCCGACGACCTCTCCGGCATCGTGATCGAGCTCACCGAGCACGAGCTGTTCTTCACCGAGGCGGCGCTGGACCTCGAGCTCGAGCTGCTGCGCGAGCGCGGGGCGCGGATCGCGCTCGAAGACGCCGGCAACGGCGACGCCGGCCTGCAGCAGATGATCCGGATCGCGCCCGACATCCTCAAGCTCGACCGCTCGCTCGTGGACGGCGTCCACGGCGACCCGCACCGCTTCGCGCTGTTGGACGCGCTGATCTCGTTCGCGTCGACCACGCGCGCCGCCGTGTGCGCCGAGGGCGTCGAGACGCTCGGCGACCTGGTCGCCCGGCTGGCCCGGGTCGGGAGCGTGGAGGACGTCCGCGTGGCCGCCGCGATGATCCCGGCCGTGCTGGGCGGCGACGACGCCGCCGTGTCGCGCGTCGTCCCCGGCGAGCACTGCCTCGAGGACATCAGCCGCCACGGCTTCTCGCAGCCGGGCGAGCGCTACGACCTCAGCGACTATCCGGCCACGGAGTACGTCCTACGCACGCGCACCGCCGGCCAGGTGGTGGCGGGCGACCCGGCCTCGGACCCGTCCGAGGTCGCGCTGCTGGAGCGGTCGGGCTTCCAGGCGGTGCTGCTCGTGCCGCTGGTCTTCGGCGGCCGCGACGTCGGCCTGCTGGAGCTCTATCGCCGCCACGCGATACCGTGGAACAGCGGCGAGATCGAGCGCGCGCAACTGCTCGCCCACCAGTTGGGCGCCGTGATCGACCACCTCGCTGCTGCTCCGCATGACCGGGCCGCGCGGTGATCGTGTGCGCGCTCGCCGCCGCGAACGGTCAGAGCAAGCGCGTCCGCCTGGCCGCTGAGTACGTCCTGACGCCGAAAGAGCCGGAGAGGGGACTCGAACCCCTGGCCACTCAATTACAAATCGAGTGCTCTACCAACTGAGCTACTCCGGCCGGCGCCCACGAGTCTAGGGGTGCAGCGCCGGCGCGTGGAAGGGGCCGCTCGACCTGCATCCGCAGGACGTACGCTTCCGCTGAAGGCACCCCGGCCGGCTACTCGTGCACGCGGTCGCCGGCCCGGCCGGCGCCGATCTCCGCGCGCCACCAGGCGACGGTGTCGGCCAGCGTCGTCTCGAGCCCGATCTCCGGCTCCCAGCCCGTGAGCGCGTGCAGCCTCGCGGCGCTGCCGCGGACCTCCATCACCTCGTTCGCCCGGACGAGCGTCGCGTCGACCTCGTGCGCGATCTCCACGCCCGCCGCGCGGCCCAGCGCCGCGATCAGCTCGCGCGCCGAGGCCGAGCGCCCCGAGCACACGTTCACCGCGCCGCTCGCGCCGGCACCGGCCAGCAGTCGGTAGGCCCGCACGACATCGCGCACGTCGGTGAAGTCGCGGCGCGCGTCCGGGTTGCCGGTCAACACCCGGATCGGGTCCTCGCCCCCCTCGATCCCGGCGGCCACCTGGCGCGCGAAGGACGCAAGCGCGTAGAGCGGCGGCTGCCCGGGCCCGGCGTGGTTGAACGCGCGCGGCCGCACCACGCGCAGTCCGTGGGCGTCGGCGTAAAAGCCGCCCAGCAGGTCGGCCGCCGCCTTGGAGACGGCGTAGGGGTTCTGCGGCCGCAGCGGCGCGTCCTCGTCGACCGGCAGCGACGCGGGCGGACCGTAGACCTCGCCGGAGGAGACCGCCACGACGATCGCGCCGGGGGCTTCGGCGCGCACCGCCTCGAACAGGTTGAGCGTCATCGCCTGGTTCTCGGCGAGCGTCGCGCCCGGATCGCCCCAGGAGCGGCCGACGTGGGCGAGCGCGGCGAGGTGATACACGACCTCCGGCACGGTCGCCGCGACCGCCGACCGCGCGGCGTCGGCGTCGAGGAGGTCGACCGCGACCGCGCCCGGGCCGGCGCCCGACCGGCTGAGCGCCACGACGTCGTCGCCCGCCGTCCGGCACGCCGCCGCGAGATGGCCGCCGGCGAACCCGGACGCGCCCGTGATCAGCACGCGCCGGCTCACCGGCTCGCTCCCGGCGGCCTGATGTCGACGGTCCGGCTCAGAGCTGAGCCGTGCCCGGGGCGACGAGGTGCTCGACCGAGCCGTGCCCGTTGCTCGAGACGACGGCGTCGTCGACCGGCGGCTCGGGCGGGTTGAGCCGCCGCTCGAGCTCGCCGAGCACGACGCCGAACAGCGCGTGGCGCCAGGTGGCCTGGGCGAACGCGCGGCCCGAGCCCCAGAGCCGCGGCAGCTCGCCGCGCGCGGGATGCACGCGATCGAGCACCGCGGTGCCGGGCCACGTCGCCAGGTGCTCGGCGAGCCCGGCGATCGGGCCGCGCAGCGCGGGCGGCACGGGAAGCGAGGGGGCGACGTGCGCGTACGCCGCGCCGAACAGCGCCCCGTTGGCCAGGTGCAGGCCGACGCCTGCGAGCTGCCACTCGCCGGAGCGCACGACGAGGCGGCCGAGCAGCTCGGTGTCGTCGTAGGGATGGCCGAAGACGCGGCGGTCGAGCGGCTGCTGCGCCGCCCACACCGCGGCGGCCGCCCCGCCCGCGAGGGCGCCGCGCAGGCTCCGCGTGGCGGTCCAGGACATGGGCGGACTGTAACGAGCCCGCGCGCCGCGGGTAACCAAGGTCGTGACGAGCGAATCCCGACCCGCGGGCGCCCGCGACGCGCCCCACGCGCACGCCCGCGACCGCGGCGTCAACCCGCTCGTCTACTGGCTGCTCCGGGCGCTGTTGCAGCCGTTCTTCCACGTCTACTTCCGCCTCGCGCGGATCGGCCGCGAGCACGTTCCGGAGTCCGGCGGCGTGATCTTCTGCGCCAACCATCGCTCGTTCCTGGACCCGTTCGTGATCGCCATGATCGCCCGGCGCCCGATGTACTACGTCGCCAAGCGGGAGCTGTTCGAGCACAGGCTCCTCGCCTGGCTCCTGGGCGCGCTCGGGGCGTTCCCGGTCAATCGCGGCGCGGCCGACCAGGACATGCTCGCCACCGCGAAGGCGATCCTCGAGCGCGGCGACGCCGTCCTGATCTTCTCCGAGGACACGCGCATCCGCCCGGGCGCCCTCGGCCGGCCCAAGCGCGGCGTCGGGCGCCTGGCGCTGGAGACCGGCGTGCCCGTCGTGCCCGTCGCGGTGATCGGCACCGAGGCGGTCCGCAGGGGCTGGCGCATCCGGCCGCACAAGGTCCGCGTCCGCGTCGGCAGCCCACTCACGTTCCCGAAGACCGAGCACGCCTCGCCGCAGCTCGCCGCTGCGGTCACCGATCGCATCTGGCCCAACGTGATGCTGCAGTGGGAGTGGCTCGGCGGCCTGCCGCCGCTGCGCCGCGCCGCCGTCATCGGCGCCGGCTCGGGGGGCACGGCGCTCGCCGTGATGCTCGCCCGCGCCGGCCTGGAGGTCGATCTCGGCACGCGCACGCGCGAGCAGGCCGTGGCGATAGCGACCTCGGGCCGGAACGAGCGCCACCTGCGGGGCGTCGAGCTGCCCGCCGGGATCCACGTGCTGCGCGCCGCCGAGCTCGAGCTTTCCCGCCACGACCTCGTCTGCTTCGCCGTGCCCGCCGGCGCGCTGCCCGCCGCGGTGGCCGAGCACGCGGCCCACCTGCCTCGCCGGGCCGGGGTGCTGGTGCTCTCGAAGGGCACGGTCGGGCCGCTCGGCACGCTGCCGGCCGCCTACGTCGCCGAGCGCACCGACAGCTGGGCGGTCGGGGTGCTGGGCGGGCCGACCCACGCCGTCGCGACGCCGGACCGGCGCGCCTCACTCGTCTTCGCGGCGGTCGATGCCGCGTTCCGCCGGCAGGTCACCGATGCGCTGACGGCCGCCGGCTTTGACGCCGTGGCGACGCCGGACGTCGTCGGCGTCGAGCTGGCCGGCGCCGAGGACGCCGCGGCGCTCACCGCCGCCGCGCCGCCCGCGCAGCGGCGTGAGCAGGTCCGTGCGGCCTGAACGGGTTAGCCTCCGTGCTGGATGACGGCCGCAGAACGGATGGACAAGGCTCGGCTCGACGAGGCCTTCTCCCAGCTCTACAAGGCGCACCTGCGCGACGTCTACTCCTACTCGTACTACCGGGTGGGCAACCACCACGACGCCGAGGACCTCACGGAGCAGACGTTCCTGCAGGCCTACCGGCACTTCGAGCGCGCGCAGCGGGAGTCCGACGGCCGGCCGCTGCGGCCGTGGCTGATCCGGATCGCGCACAACCTCGCGGCGAACTACTACCGCGACCGCTCGCGCAAGCCGCAGACGCCGATCGACGACGCGGGGGTGCTCCCCGCCCCCCACACCACCGAGGCGCTGGTGGAGGATCGCGCCGACCTCAAGCGAATCCTGGAGGGCGTGCAGCAACTGCCGGACGACCGGCGCGAGGCGCTGATCATGCGCTTCGCCCTCGGTATGGACAACCGCGAGATCGCGCGGGCGCTGGGCCGTACCGACGGGGCGACCAAGGTGCTGCTGCACCGCGCCATCCGGCAGCTGGAGGAGATCGTCAAGCAGGCCGAGGGGCCGACTGACCCATGAGCGAGCAGTTCGCCGACATCGAGTCGCTCCTGCGCCGCGCGCTCTTGCCGGTGGAGCCGCCCAATGAGCTCGAGGCGCGCCTGGAGGGCACCCTCGGATCGCTCGTCGGCATGGCCGCCGACGAGCTCGAGGCGTGGGAGATGTCGGCCATGCGCGACCCGCGCAACTGGGTCCGGCCGGTGGCCGCGGCCGCGGTCGGCTCCGGCGCCGCGGTCGGCCTCGTGCTCGTCCGCACGCAGCGGCGCCGGCACAAGCGCCGCAAGGAGGCCAACAGCGCCGTCGACCTGGTCGGTCGCACGCTGCGCGACCTCGCGCGCGAAGCTCGGCGCGTAGCCGACGACGTCTTCTGATCCACTTGGCGTGGGACCGCGTAGGACCCCTCGACAACCATGTCAGATCACCTACGCTCACTCGCCGACGAAGACCTCATGCAACTGGTGCGCCGCGGCCAGGCCGCCGCGTTCGAGGTGATCTACGAGCGCCACAGCCAGGCCGCGTTCTCGCTCGCCTACCGGATGGCCGGGTCGCGCGGAGTCGCCGAGGACGTCGTCCAGGAGGCGTTCCTGAACATCTGGCGCTCGGGTGCGCGCTACCAGCGCTCCCGCGGCTCGGTGCGCACATGGCTGCTCGGTATCGTCCACCACCGCGCGATCGACGCGCTGCGGCGCTCGTTCGTGCACGAGAAGCGCCGGGCGAGCGACGAAGGGCTCGAGGAGACGCTCGAGACCGGTGAGCGCACCGACGTGGAGGCCGCCCGCCACGAGGAGGCCGCGACCGTGCGCGCCGCGCTCGAGCACCTGCCGTCCGAGCAGAGCCAGGTGATCGAGCTCGCCTACTTCGGCGGCTTCACCCACACCGAGATCTCCGACATGCTCGAGACGCCGATCGGCACGATCAAGGGCCGCATGCGGCTCGGGCTCGAAAAGATGCGCCACGCGCTCGGCAGCGGGCAGGTGAGCCTCGGATGAGCACGCCCGGACCCGATCACCAGAGCTGGAGCGACGCCGTGGGCGCCTACCTGCTCGGCGCGCTGCCGCCGGAGGAGCGCGCGGGCTTCGAGTCGCACCTCGCCGGCTGCCCCGTGTGCCGCAGCGACGTCGGGGACCTGCAGGTCGCCGCCGACGCGCTGCTCGTGTCGGTGCCGCTGATCACGCCTCCTGCGGCGCTCAAGGACCGGATCATGACCGTCGTGCGCTCGGACGCCGAGCTGCTGGCGGCCGCCGGCGAGCGCGCCGATCGGCCCGCGCCCGCGGCCCGCGTGCCCGGGCGTCCGCGCCGGTCGTTCGCCGCCTGGTTCCTGCGGCCCGGCCTCGCGCTCGCGTCCGTGCTCGTGCTCGTGGCGGGCGCCGGCCTGGCCGTCGTGCTGTCCGGCGGCGAGGACACCCGTACGGTGATCGCGAGCACGCAGGCGCCGGCTGCCGAGGTCCGGCTCGAGATCCGCGACGACCACTCGACGCTGGTGGCGAGGAACATGCCCGCGCCGCCGAGCGGGCGCATCTACCAGGTGTGGCTCAAGCGGCCCGACCGCGCGCCCGCGCCGACGTCCGTGCTGTGGTCGACCCGCGAGGACGGCTCGGCCGAAGTCGCCGTGCCCGGCTCGCTCGAGGGCGTCGAGGCGGTGCTGGTCACCGACGAGCCCGAAGGCGGCTCCCAGCAGCCCACCAAGCCGCCCGTGATCACCGCCCCGGTCGTTTGATCTGACGCAGAACCGCGGCTGCTAGGTTCGGCGCCTCATGGCCACGTGCTACCGCCACCCCTCGCGTGAGACGGGCGTCTCGTGCTCGAACTGCGGCAAGCCGATCTGCCCGGACTGCATGACGTCCACGCCCGTGGGGATGCGCTGCCCGGACTGCGCCGGCAAGCGCCAGAAGGTCCACACGATGCGCTCGCTGCACGTCGATCCGACCGTGACGTACGTGCTGATCGCGGTCAACGTGCTGATGTTCCTCGGCTCGGGCGCCGGCGGTGGGCTCCTCACCGGCGGCGGGAGTGGGTCGCGGGTGTTCCAGGACCTCGCCTTGTGGGGTCCCGCGATCGACCTCGGCAACGACTACTGGCGGCTGATCACCGCGGGCTTCCTGCACTCGGGCCTGCTGCACATCGGCTTCAACATGTACATCCTCTACTGGCTGGGCACGATGCTCGAGCCGTCGCTCGGGCATGTGCGCTTTCTCGCCCTGTACGTCGCCTCGCTGCTCGCGGGGTCCTTCGGCGCGCTGCTGCTCTCGCCCAACGCCGTGACGGTCGGGGCGTCCGGCGCGGTCTTCGGGCTGATGGGCGCCGCGTTCGTCATGCAGCGCGCGCGGGGCGTGGACCCGATGCAGTCGGGCATCGGGCCGATCATCCTGTTCAACCTGGCGATCAGCTTCATCATCCCCAACATCTCGATCGGCGGCCACCTCGGCGGGCTGCTCGGCGGCGTGATCGCCGCGTTCGCGATGGAGCGGCTCGCCGCGCGCCGGGGGATCGCCCTGCCGGTCGCGGCCTGCGTGCTGATCGGCCTGATCGCCGCCGTCGCCGCCGTCGCCGTGGCGGGGCGCAACTCCCCCATCGCGGGCTGATGCCCGACAACCTGATCGCCGTCGTCGAGATCCCGAAGGGGTCGTCGAACAAGTACGAGTGGGACGAGGAGCTCGGCGCGATCAAGCTCGACCGCCTGCTGTTCTCCTCGCTCGGCTATCCCACCGATTACGGCTTCTTCCGCGAGACGCTGGCCGCCGACGGCGACCCGCTCGACGCGATGATCGCGGTGTCCGAGCCCACCTTCCCGGGCTGCCTGATCGAGGTCAAGCCGGTCGCGCTGTTCCGCATGCGCGACCAGAAGGCCGAGGACAACAAGATCCTCTGCGTCCCGTACACCGACCCGAACTGGTCGCACATCGAGCGCCTCGACGACCTCTCGATGACGCTGCGCGACGAGATCTCGCACTTCTTCTCGATCTACAAGACGCCCGAGTGGAAGGTCGTCAAGGTCGACGGCTGGTACCCGCGCGAGGAGGCGGAGCGGTCGATCGAGCGCGCCCGCCGGCGCTGGCGCGAGGCGCACGCCGGCACGACCTCCTGATCGGCCGCGCGCGTCGGTCTGGCACACTCGAACGCGTGCGCCCGTTCAACCAGGTCGACGTGTTCACCACCACGCCCTACGCCGGCAACCCGGTTGCCGTGGTGCTCGAGGCGGAGGGCCTGACGACGGAGCAGATGCAGGGCTTCGCGCACTGGACCAACCTCTCCGAGACCACGTTCGTGCTGCCGCCGACCGCGCCGGGCGCCGACTACCGGGTGCGGATCTTCACGCCGGTCGCCGAGCTTCCGTTCGCCGGGCACCCGACGCTCGGGACGTGCCACGCATGGCTCGCGGCCGCGGATGGGGAGGCGGCGCAGCGCGAGGTCGTCGTGCAGGAGTGCGGCGCCGGCTCGATCCGGGTCCGGCGGACGGCGGCCGGGCTGGCGTTCGCCGCGCCTGCGCTGCTCCGCTCCGGACCGGTCGAGGACGAGCTGCTGCAGCACATCGCGTCCGTGATCCGCATCGATCGGGCCGAGATCGTGGATGCGGAATGGGTCGACAACGGGCCCGGCTGGGTGGCGATCCTGCTCGCCGACGCGGACGCGGTGCTCGCGCTCCGCCCCGGCCTCGTCGACCTCAAGCTGGGAGTGGTGGGACCGTACCCCGAGGGATCGCCCGAGGCGTTCGAGGTGCGCGCGTTCGTCCCCAAGGACGGCTCCACCGTCGAGGACCCGGTGACAGGGAGCCTGAACGCGTCGCTCGCTCCGTGGCTGCTTCGCACCGGCCGCGCGCGGTCCCCGTACGTCGCGAGCCAGGGAACCGCCCTGGGCCGCTCCGGGCGCGTGCATATCGCGAGCGATCCCGACGGCACGATCTGGGTCGGTGGCGGCACGATCACCTGCGTCGCCGGCGAGGTCGACCTCTAGAGGTAGACCTCCCGCACCTCGCCCGGGGCGTCCGGCACCAGGTCGGGATGCAGGATGTGCGCCATCAGCTCGAGCCCGTCGACCA
>JBPCNM010000215.1:0-5582 GCA_051001255.1 Solirubrobacteraceae bacterium | reverse complement strand
GGAGCGCTAGGGTTCGCGGTGGTGGAGCTCTGGAACCGACATTCCCCAGGGAGCAGGGCACCGGGGGGGACGGGGACACAAACCCCGCCCACCGCAGCTTCACACCACCTTAACCGGCGTGGGACGCGAACTCGGACACGTCGTGGGGCCCGACACATGCCACCGACGCGGCCTCGGAGATCCCGCGCGCGACCTCGGCGACCCGGTCGAGCGTCACGTCGTCGAGCACCGCGATGGCGGCGTCGGGATCGACCTCCTGGCCGTGGACGACGGTCTGCGTCGCGGCGTGGCGAGCGACTGCGTTCGTGTTCTCGAACGCGAGCACCCGGCGGCCCGCGGCGTAGGCGCGCGCCCGCTCGACCTCCTCCTCCTTAGGCCCGTCGGTGCGCAGCTCGTCGACGATCTCGCGCATTCGCGTGTAGGCCTCGCCGCACTTGCTCGAGTCCAGGCCGGCAGAGAGCTGCAGGATCGGCACGTCGGCGAACGAGTGGTCGACGGAGTAGACCGAGTAGGCCAGGCCGCGCTGCTCGCGGATCTCGTCGAACAGCCGCGACCCCATCGAGCCACCGAGCAGCGTGCCGTAGACCGCCAGCGCGGCGCGGTCGTGCTGGTCGCGCGGGTCGATCGAGGGGCGGTAGGAGATGCGCAGGTGCGACTGGTTGGAATCGCGCTGCTCGACCAGTGTCTGCGGCGTGAACCGCGGCGCGGGCTCCCAGCCGCCGTTGGCCTGGATCGACGGGAAGCGCCCGAACGTCTCCACCAGCTCCTGGTTCTCGGGCACGTCGGACAGGTTGCCGACGAGGAACGCCCCGCCGCGCGCGCCGGCCCACTGGCGGCGCCGGAAGGCCAGGATCGCCTCGCGGCTGAACGAGCGCAGGTGCTCCTCGGGACCCAGCACCGCGCGGCCCAGCGGGTGGTCGCCGAACGCTGCCCGGTCGATCAGGTGCTCGGCGACGATCGAGGGCTGGTCGCCGGCGCGGGCGATCTCCTGGATCACGACGCCGCGCTCGCGGTCGAGCTCCTCCTGGTCGAGCTTGGGCCGCCCGACGAAGTCGGTCAGCAGGTCGATCGCCTCGCCGACCCGCTCGGCGCGGCAGGTGATGTGGAACGCGACCAGGTCGTGCGACGTGTAGGCGTTGAGCTGGGCGCCCATCCGCTCCGCGGTCTCGTTGACCTTGCGGTAGTCCGAGTACTTCTCGCCGCCCTTGAACACCAGGTGCTCGAGGAAGTGCGCCATTCCGTTCTCCTCGGGCTTCTCGGTCCGCGCGCCGGCCTCGAACGCGACGAGGACGGTCACCGCACGCGTGCCTGGGAGGTCGACTCGGTACAGCGGGAGCCCGTTCGGGAGGGTGGAGGAGTGGATCTTGGCCATGCCAGGGAACGGTACTAGCGTCATCGTGGGACTCCAGTCGGTCGTTCGCGAACGACGAGGCCCTGGTGGGCCAGCTCCTGTCGCCCGGATTGGTCGTGCTGGCCGCGCGAGCTGCCGGCGACGAACGCCTCGGCCAGCCGCCGGACGCTGCCGCCCGGTCAGCGCGCGCCCAGATCACGGGCACCGGCCTGAGCTCACGCAAGTCTCGTTGCAAGCAGGGAGCTCGGGCGGGGACACGAACTACCCTCTGGTTTCAGATGGCCGCGACCGAACGCCATATCCGCCGCCGCACCGAGCCCACGCCGGCGCGCCAGCGCGTGGTGGGCGATCCCGTGCCGGGCGCGGTCGTCGACCTCCGCTCGGTCAGCAAGAAGTACCCCAGCGGCGACCTCGGGTTGGAGGACGCCACGTTCGCCGTGCAGCCCGGCGAGTTCGTCTTCCTCGTCGGGTCCACCGGCTCGGGCAAGTCGACGATCATGCGGCTGCTGATCAAGGAGATCGAGCCGAGCTACGGCTCGATCGCCGTCGCGGGGCGCGACCTCTCCGAGATCACGCGCAGGAAGGTCCCCTACTACCGGCGCAACCTCGGTGTCGTCTTCCAGGACTTCAAGCTGCTGCCCAACCGGACGGTCTACGAGAACGTGGCTTACGCGCTGCAGGTGACCGGCGGCACCCGCCGCGAGGTGCGCGAGAAGGTACCCGACATCCTGCGCCTCACCGGGCTGTCGACCAAGCTGCACAACTACCCCGACCAGCTCTCGGGCGGCGAGCAGCAGCGCGTCTCGGTCGCGCGCGCGTTCGTCAACCACCCGCCGCTGCTGCTGGCCGACGAGCCGACCGGCAACCTCGACCCCGAGACCTCCGTCGGGATCATGCAGCTGCTGTACCGGATCAACCGGACCGGCACGACCGTCGTGGTCGCGACCCACGACAAGGCGATGGTCGACCGCATGCGCCGCCGCGTGATCGAGGTCTCCCACGGCCGGATCGTGCGCGACGAGCGCACCGGCGGCTACGAGGCCACGGAGAGCACGGAGAGCAGGGAGAGCACGCGGGAGTTCGGCGCGCTCTGGCGCGAGGGCCTCCAGTGAGGTTCGGCTTCTTCCTGCGCGAGGCGCTGCGCGCGCTGCGCCGCAACGCGGTCCCGTCCTTCGCGGCGGTCGCGACGGTGCTCGTCACCGTGCTCGTGCTCGGCGTCTTCATCCCGGTCGTGCAGGCCACGAACGGAGCGGCGAACGAGATCCGCGCCAAGGTGCTCGTCGACGTCTACTTGAAGTCCGACGCCACGCGGGCCGACGTCGATCGGGTCCGGAGCAGGATCGAGGACGACACGCCGGGCGTCGGTCGCGTCGAGTTCATCTCCAAGCAGCAGGCGATCAACGCCGAGCGCGATGCGGGCCGCGGCGACTTCTACGACCTGCTCGGCTCCAATCCGCTGCCGGACCTCCTGCGCGTGACGCCGGACCGGCCGGAGGCCATCGTGCAGGTCCGCGACGCGCTGGCGCCGATGTCCCCCTCGGGCCGGCGTACCGTGGCCGACGCCTCGATCGACGAGGTCCAGGATCGCAAGGAGAACACGGACAAGCTCCTCGCCGCCACAGGCGTGGTGAAGTTGACGATCGGCCTGCTCGCGGGCCTGCTCGTGCTCGCCTCGCTGCTGCTGGTGGCCAACACGATCCGGCTCTCGATGTACGCCCGCCGCCGCGAGGTCGAGGTGATGAAGCTCGTGGGCGCGACCGACTGGTTCATCCGCTGGCCGTTCGTGATCGAGGGCGTGCTGGTGGGCGCGCTCGGCGGCGTCACCGCGATCGTGCTGCTCGGCGTCGTCAAGGTGTCGCTCGTCGACCCGCTGGCCGGCGACTTCGCGCTGATCGCCACCACGGAGACGATGAACTTCGGGCTGCTCGTTGCGCTGCTGCTCGCCGCGTCGGTCGGCGTCTCCGCGCTCGGCTCGGGCCTCTCGCTGCGCCGCTTCCTGCGCGTTTAGGCGAGCGTTCACCACCCTGGCTACGGTGTCCGACGTGCGCCGTCAACGCCGCTCCCCCACGCCGCTGCTCGCGCTGGCGCTGCCGCTGCTGCTGGTCGGAGGGATCTGGCTCGGCGGCCATCCGGACAACCTGCCGGGCTTCGCGCGCGACGCGCTGGTCGGCGACTCCCAGGCCCGGCTCTACGACGAGGCGCTCGACACGATCGCCGAGAACTACTACCGCCCGGTCGATCGCGACAAGCTGCTCGACGAGGGGCTCACCGCCGGCGTCAAGTCGCTCGACGACCGCTTCTCGGCCTACTTCGACCCGAAGGCCTACAAGGCGTTCGAGGAGGCTACCGACGGGGCGTTCGAGGGCGTCGGCATGAACGTCGCCGAGGTCCGGCGCGGCCTGCGCGTGCTGACGGTGTTCGACGATTCGCCGGCCAAGCGGGGCGGGATTCGTCCGGGCGACGTCATCACGGGCGTCGACGGCCGCTCATTGGCGGGCAAGACCTCCGAGCAGGCGACCACGCTGATCAAGGGGCGCGCCGGCACGTCGGTGACCCTGACCGTGGTGACCGGCAAGCAGCCGCCGCGCGACGTCGAGCTCGACCGTGCGCGCGTCGACGTGCCGGTCGTGGACGCCGAGATGAAGGAGTCGGGCGGCACCGAGGTCGCCCACGTGCAGCTCTCCGGCTTCACGTCGGGTGCCCACGGCGAGGTGCGCGAGGCGATCGACGGCCTGCTGAAAGAGGGGGCGGAGGGCGTCGTGCTCGACCTGCGCAACAACGGCGGCGGGCTGCTCAACGAGGCGGTGCTGATCTCCAGCATCTTCATCCCCGAGGGCACGATCGTCTCCACCAAGGGCCGCGCGCGGCCGCGCCGCGTCTTCGAGGCCACCGGCAACCCGATCGACGCGGAGATCCCCGTCGTGGTGCTCGTCAACAACGAGTCGGCCTCGGCGTCGGAGATCGTCACGGGCGCGCTGCAGGACCGCGAGCGCGCGGAGGTCGTCGGCACCCGCACGTTCGGCAAGGGCGTCTTCCAGGAGGTCCGGCGGCTCTCCAACGGCGGCGCGCTGGACATCACCGTCGGGGAGTACTTCACGCCGAAGGGTCGCAACCTGGGCGGCGGCGGCGTCAAGCAGGGCGCCGGCATCCGGCCCGACGTCAGCGCGGAGGACGACGCCAAGACCGCCAACCGTGACGAGGCGCTCGAGGTCGCGGTCAAGACGGTCGCGCGCGAGGCGGCGTGAGCCCCGAGCGCAGCCGCGGGCGCAAGCCGAAGCCATCACGCGGCGCCCCGACGCCCGACCGCTCGCGCCGCTTGGACCCGCCGGCGCCGGCGGCAGGCGCCCACAGCGGCGCCGCGGCGCCGGTCGTCGCAGTGCTCGAGCGGCGCGGGCGCTTTCTCACCGCGGAGCCGTTCTTCGCGCGCGGGCGGCGGATGAACGTCGACCGGCCCAAGCCCGGCCAGCACGCCGGCCCGGGCGACCTCGTGCTGATCGCCCCCACCGGCCCGCGCGCGGGGCATGGTCGCGTGCTGCGCCGGCTCGGCCGCCCCGACGTGGCGCGCGACGTGCTCGAGGCGCTGATGCTCGACCGCGGCCTGCGCCGGCACTTTGACCCGCTGGTCGAGCGCGAGGCCCGTGCGGCCGCCGAACGCCCGCCGCACGACGCTCCGCGCTCCGACCTGCGCGACCTGCCGACGTTTACGATCGACCCGCCGACGGCGCGCGACTTCGACGACGCGATCAGCGCCGAGCGGCTGGAGGGCGGCGCCGTCCGCGTGTGGGTCCACGTCGCCGACGTCGCCGCCCACGTCCCGCCCGGCTCGGCGGTCGACCGCGAGGCCCACCGGCGCGCGACCAGCGTGTACGTCCCCGGCAAGGTCGAGCCGATGCTGCCCGAGGCGCTCTCCAACGAGGCCTGCTCGCTCGTGCCCCACCAGGACCGGCTCGCGGTCACGGTCGAGTTCGACCTCGACGGCGCCGACGTGGTGCGCAGCGCGTTCCACCGTTCGCTCGTCCGTTCCGACGCGCGGCTGGACTACCCGCGGGTGGATCGCATCTTCGCCGGCGCAGAGCGCGCCGAGGAGCCGTGGGCGGCGCCGCTGGAGGCCGCCCGCGCGGCCGCCGCCGCGCTGGAGGCCGCACGGCAGGCGCGCGGGGCGCTCGCGGTCGAGTCGGTGGATCCCGAGTTCGACATCTCCCACGAGGGGCACGTCACCGGGCTCGTGCCG
>JBPCNM010000214.1:0-7634 GCA_051001255.1 Solirubrobacteraceae bacterium | reverse complement strand
GAGGCCGAGCGCGTGGCGGCCACGATCGAGCCGCTGGCGCCGAAGCCGGCCGCCACCACCGTCGACGGGCCGGCGCATCCGGACGCGACGTCCGCGGAGATCGCCAGCCAGCCCGCCGTGTGGCGGCGCGCGCTCGCCCTGCCCGCGACCGAGTACGCGAAGCTGCCGGCGCCCGGGACGAAGGTGCTCGCGCTCGGCTGCGGCACCTCCTACCACGTGCTCGACGCCTACGCGCGCCGGCGCCGGCAGCTCGACGGCGGCATCACCCGCGCGGTGATCGGCTCAGAGCTCGACGAGCGCGAGGAGTATGACGCGGTGCTGTTCCTCAGCCGCTCGGGCACGACGTCCGACCTGCTGAGGGCGAGCGAGCGCTTCGCCGGCCGTGTGCCCATGACGGCGATCGTGGGGGACCCGGACTCGCCGCTCCCGCGCGCGGTGGACACCGCGCTCCTGCTCCCGTTCGCCGACGAGCGCTCGGTCGTGCAGACCCGCTTCGCGACCACCGCGCTGGCCGTATTGCGACGCTCGCTCGGCGAGCCGCTCGACGGCACGGTCGCCGATGCGGAGGCGGCCCTGGCCGACGGCCTCGCCGTCGAGCCGCTCGCGCACGAGCACGTGGTGTTCCTCGGGACCGGCTGGACGCTCGGCGTAGCGCACGAGGCGGCGCTGAAGTGTCGCGAGGCCGCGCAGCTGTTCACCGAGGCCTATGCGATCGGCGAGTACCAGCATGGACCGATCGCGCTCGCCGACGAGCGCACGCTCGTGTGGGCCCTGTCGCCCCTGCCGGATCAGCTGCGGCGCCTGCTCGGCGAGGCAGGCGCCGACGTGCGCGAACCGGAGTGGGACCCGCTGGCCGAGCTCGTCGCCGTACACCGGCTCGCGGTCGCGACGGCGCACGCCAAGGGCCTTGACCCCGATCAGCCGCGACGGCTCAACCGCTCAGTCGTCCTGGAGAGCTGAGATGGACGATCGCGACCGCCTGCTCCACGCACCCGAGCGCGCTCCCGCGCGCTCGCACTACCGCGCGATGGGCATCGAGCCCGCGCGGCTGGCCGGGCCGGTGATCGGCATCGCCAGCACGTGGACCCAGACGATGCCGTGCAACCTCACGCAGCGCGCGCTCGCCGGCCGTGTCGCCGCCGGCGTCGAAGCCGCCGGCGGGCTGCCGCTCGAGTTCAACACCATCGCCGTCTCGGACAACCTGACGATGGGGACTCCCGGCATGCGCGCCTCGCTGGTCTCACGCGAGGTGATCGCCGACTCGATCGAGCTCGTGGTCTCCGCGCAGCCGTTCGACGGCCTCGTCTGCATCGTCGGCTGCGACAAGACGGTCCCGGCGGCGATCATGGCGCTCGCGCGGCTCGACATCCCCGGCCTGGTGCTCGTGAGCGGCCCCAAGCTCGCCGGCCGCTGGCGCGATCGCGACGTCAGCGTGCAGGAGGTCTGGGAGGCGGTGGGCGAGCACGCCGCCGGCGAGCTGACCCGCGACGAGCTCGACGAGCTCGAGCGCAGCGCCTGTCCCGGCGCCGGGACGTGCGCCGGCCAATTCACCGCGAACACGATGGCCGTGGCCGTGGACTTCCTCGGGCTCGGCGCCCCGTTCGGCGCCTGCCTCGCGCCGGCGCTGCATGGGGAGAAGCCGAGGGCGGCGCACGAGGCCGGCGCGATGGCCGTGGACGTGGTGCGGCGCGACGTACGCCCGCGCGCGCTGCTCCAGCCGCGCGCGCTGCACAACGCGATCGCGGCCGTCGCGGCGACCGGCGGCTCGACGAACGCGGTCCTGCATCTGCTGGCGATCGCCCGCGAGGCCGGCCTTGAGCTCGACCTCGGCGACTTCGATGCGATCAGCGCGCGCACTCCGGTGCTCGCGACGCTCAAGCCGGGCGGCGAGTACCTCGCCGCCGACTTCCATCGCGCGGGGTCCACGCCGGCGCTCGCCGCGGCCCTGATCCGAGCAGGCCTGATCGACGGCGAGGCGCCCACCGTGTGCGGGTCGACACTCGCCGAGCTGGCCTCTCCGTCGCGCGACCCCCGGGTCGTGGCCGCGCCCGGCGCGGCGCCGTTCAAGCCCGGCGGCGCGCTCGCGGTGCTGCGCGGGAACCTTGCGCCGGACGGCTGCATCGTCAAGCTCGCCGGCGCCGAGCAGCGCGGCCACCGGGGACCGGCGCGCGTGTTCGACGGCGAGCAGGCGGCGCTCGACGCGGTGCTGGCCGGCCGGGTGGAGCCGGGCGATGTGGTCGTGATCCGAGGCGAAGGCCCGGCCGGCGGGCCCGGCATGCGCGAGATGCTCGCCGTGACGTCGGCCATCGTCGGTCGCGGGCTGGGGGCGAGCGTCGCGCTGGTCACCGACGGGCGCTTCAGCGGCGCCACACGCGGCCTGATGGTCGGCCACGTGGCGCCGGAGGCGGCGCGCGGCGGCCCGATCGCGGCGCTCCGAAGCGGCGATGCGGTCACGATCGACGTCGAGCGCCGCGAGCTCTCGGTCGCGCTCGAGCCGCCCGAGCTGGCGCGCCGGCTCGCGGCTTGGACGCCGCCGCCGCGTGGCGACCTGGGCCGCGTGTACGCCAAGTACGTCGACGCGGTGGGCTCGGCCGCCGAGGGTGCCGTGACCCGGACCCAGGCGGAGCTCGCCGGCCGTGCGGCCTGAGCCGCCACGGGCTCCAGGATGAGACTGTGCACCCTGCGAGACGGCGCCGAGCTCCGCCCGGGGCTCGAGCGCGCCGGCGAGCTGCTCGCGCTCGACGGCCACGTCGGCGACCTGCGCGGGTTGTGCGCGCTCGAGCACGAGGCGCTCGCCGCGCTGGCGGCCAGTGCTCGCCCGGCACCGCCCGGCGCCGCGCCGGCGGCGCCCCTTCGGCCGGGGAAGGTGATCGCGATCGGCCTCAACTACATGGACCACGTCCGTGAGGCCGGCATGGAGCCTCCGTCCAGTCCGCTCGTGTTCTCGAAGTTCACGACCTCCGTGATCGGGCCGGGCGACACGATCCTGATCGACGAGGAGCTCACGCGTCGCGTCGACTGGGAGGTCGAGCTCGCGGTCGTGATCGGGCGTCCCGCACGCCACGTCAGCGAGGCTGCCGCGCTGGACCACGTCTTCGGCTACACCGTGGGCAACGACGTATCGGCGCGCGACCTGCAGTTCGGCGACGTCCAGTGGGTCCGCGGCAAGAGCCTCGACACCTTCTGCCCCCTCGGCCCCGTCGTCGTGACCGCCGACGAGATCGCCGACCCACAGGCGCTGCGGCTGCGCACGTTCGTCAACGGCGAGGCGGTGCAGGACTCGAGCACGAGCGAGATGGTCTTCGGCGTCGCCGCGCTGATCGCGTTCTGCTCGCGCAGCTTCACGCTCGAGCCCGGCGACGTCATCCTCACCGGAACGCCCTGGGGCTGTGGCGAGTTCGCGACCCCGCCTCGCCACCTCGCACCGGGCGACGAGGTGGTCTGCGAGATCGAGCGGATCGGCGCACTCCGCAACCCCGTCGCGGCGGCTCGATGATCGTCACCGTCACGCTCAACCTCGCGCTCGACGTCACCTACCACGTGGCGGAGGTCGCGCCGCATAGTGCGAACCGCGTCGCGGCGGTCGCACAGCGTGCGGGCGGCAAGGGCGTGAACGTCGCGCGCATCCTGCACGCGCTCAATCACGAGACGCTGGTGTGCGGGCTGCTCGGCGGATCGACGGGCGACGCCGCCCGGATCGACCTGGAGCGGGCCGGGTTGCCCGTCGCACTCAGCCGGGTCGGGGGCGAGACGCGCCGCACACTCGCCGTCGTCGATGAAGCGCGCGGCGACGCAACCGGCTACTGGGAGCCCGGACCGAGCGTCGCCGAGCGTGAGTGGCGGGCCTTCCTCGCCGTCTACGACGACGCGCTGGCGGGAGCGCGTGCCGTGGTGCTTGCCGGCAGCCTCCCGCCCGGCGTCCGGCCCGACGCGTACGCCGAGCTCTCCCGGCGCGCGAGCGCCGTTGGGGTTCCGGCCGTGCTCGACGCGGACGGCGATCCGCTGCGGCTCGGAATCGCGGGCCGGCCGGCGCTCGTGAAACCGAACCGCGACGAGCTCGCACGGGTGGCCGGTGACACCGACCCGGTCGCGTCGGCCGAGCGGCTGCGCGACGCCGGCGCCGGCGCGGTCGTCGTGTCACAGGGTGCGGACGGACTGCTCGCCGTGACGCCGGAGGGACGCTGGCGGGCGGCGCCGCCTGAGCACCTGACCGGCAATCCCACCGGCGCCGGCGATGCCGCGGTCGCGGCGCTCACCGCCGGTTTGGTCGAGGGCACCGCATGGCCCGACCGGCTCGCCGACGCCACCGCGCTCTCGGCGGCAGCCGTCGCCGCCCCACTGGCCGGAGGCTTTGACCCGGACGTGTACCGCCGCCACCTCGCCGCCGTCCGGGTCGAGTCCCTGACTCGCCACGGCGGCGCGCTGCGGCTTTAGACTCCGGACGCATGCCGACCCGCAACGTGCCGCTGCAATCCGCCGGACCGCACGTGGAGGACGTGATGCTGCGCGCGCCGCGCACCGTCGCGCCCGAGACGACGGTGGGGGAGGCGCGCGCGACGTTCGAGAACCCGCGCGTCCGGCTTCTGCTGGTCGCCCGCGGCGACGTCTTCCTCGGCGCGATCACGCGCGAGTCGCTCCCCGACGACGCAGCGGACGACCAGCCGCTCGACGCGCTGGCGGAGGATGACGGCGCTCTGGTCGCACCGGGCGACCCGGTCGCGCGTGCCGTCGAGCTGCTCGAAGCGCGCCAGACCGAGCGCCTCCCGGTGGTCGCCCATGACGGCGCGATCGTCGGGCTGGTGTGCTTCAACCGCAGGCACGGCCACTTCTGCATCGACGCTTGACCTGAGGCCCCCGCCGCCTAGCGATCCGCGGCGAGGAGCGCGTGAGCCAGGCGGGAGAGCGCGCCGGCGATCTCACGTGGGGGGAGGCCGAGGTCCTCGCGCTGGTGCAGGTACACCTCGGGGGCGAGGGGGGCGAGGAGGAGGTCGACGAGCGCGGCGGGCTGCGGCGTCCCCGACTGCTCGAGCAGCACGAGCACGTGGGTGTGCCAGAAGTCGTAGGAGCCCGGCGCGAAGCGCGAGCGCCCGACCTCGGCGCCGAGCGCGAGCTGCGCGTGGCGCTCGAGCACGTCGACCATCGCCGCGTAGAAGGCGGCGAGACGCTCGGCCGGCGGCGCGCCCGGCCCCAGTGGCGGCTCGCCGCGCAGGATCCGTTCCTGCAGGTCGCGCTCGTGCTCGTCGAGCAGCGCGAGCGCGATCGACGCCACGTCGGGATAGCGCCGGTACAGGGTCGCGCGGCCGACGCCGGCCGCCTTGGCGACCGCGTCCATCGTGACGCCGCCGGCACGCGGTCGGGCGAAGAGGCCGGCGGCGGCGGCCAGGACGCGCTCGCGGTTGCGGACCGCGTCCGCGCGCTCTCGGGGGGCCGCGACGGGCTGGCCGAGAACCGGGAGGTCGCGGTCGCTCAACGCCTGTGGTCCCGGGCGGACATGCCGTCCGGTCAGAGTAGCCGGCGCGACGCCGCCGGGCGGGCCGGTCACGGCATGCGACCGGCCAGGCGGCGACGTGCAACGCTACGCGCTCGTGGTGGCCGCACGCTCGAGCGGCAGCCCGGCCTGCTCCCAGTCCGCCTTGCCCTCGACGTACTCGCGTACGTCGGTGTACCCGAGCGATTCGAGCTCGCGCGCCGCCTCGGCGGAGTTCTGGCAGGTTGTGCCGGCGCAGTAGGTCACGACCGTGGCGGCCTTGTCGGGCAGCACCGCGGGCGCGCGGCCCTTGACGTCGTCGTTTCCGAGGTGGACGGCGCCGGGCAGGTGACCCTGCTCGAACGCGCCGGCCGAGAGCGCCTCCACGACGGTGGCCTTGTCACCGTCGATCAGCGCCTCGAGCTCTTGGCGGGAGATGGGGCGGGGCATGTGACCTCCTCAGGTCGGGTTTGAAACGGACACAATGTCCGGTTATGCTCGAGTTCTATCGTAAACCGGACGCCATGTCCAGATCACGAGGGACGGCATGACCACGATCGCTCCGCCATCCACGCCGCAGCGGCTGGATGCGCCGCCGCTGCCCCGCGAGCAGTTCCCGACCACCCGACACTGGGCATACCTCAACCACGCCGGCATGGGGCCGATCCCGCTGGCGGCCGTGCACGCCATCCAGCAGCGCGCGATGGAGCTGGCCTCCGACGGCGAGCTGGCGTGGGACGAGCACAGCGCCAACGTGGAGCGCGTGCGGGCACGTGGCGCGCGGCTGATGGGCGTGCCCACCGAGGACGTGGCGTTCGTGAAGAACACCACGGAGGGAGTGGCCTTCGTAGCCAATGGCCTCGACTGGCGGGAGGGCGACCGCGTCGTCGCCTCCGATCTGGACTTCCCGTCCACCCTGTACCCGTGGCTCGCGCTGCGCGAGCGCGGCGTGCGCGTCGACCTCGTCGCGCCCGCGGGCGCCGGGGAGGCGCTGCCGGTCGAGGCCTTCGCGGAGGCGATCGCCGCGGGCCCGGCGCCGAAGGTCGTCGCCACCAGCTGGGTGCAGTTCCGGCGCGGCTGGCGCGTCGACCTGCCGGCGCTCGCGGCCGTGTCGCATGACGCGGGCGCCCTGTTGTGCGCCGACGTCATCCAGGGCCTCGGCGCGATCCCCGCCGAGCTCGAGCGCTGGGGCGTCGACTTCGCGATGGCCGACGGCCACAAGTGGCTGCTCGGACCGCAGGGGACCGGGCTGCTGTACGTTCGCGCCGCGCAGCGCGACCGGCTGCGCCCGCTCGAGCCGGGTTGGAACGCGATGCGCCACCGCGAGCAGTGGGACGAGCTCGCGTTCGCCTACGACGACAGCGCGCGCCGCTTCGAGGGCGGGATGCCGAACATCATCGGCATCGCCGGGCTGGGCGGGTCGCTGGAGCTGCTGCTCGCGGCCGGGGTGGACTCGATCTGGGCGCACGTGGACGCCCTGTGCGAGCACGCATGCGAGGGCCTCGCGCGGCTTGGCGCGACGCTGCTTTCAGAGCGCGGCGCCGGCGAGCGCTCGGGCATCGTGAGCTTTGCGTTCCCGGGCCACGACGCCGGCGCCCTCGGCGCGGCGCTGCGCGCGCGCGGCTTCGCGTTCGGAGCGCGCAGCGGGGCGCTCCGGATCGCGCCGCACGGCTACAACACCGGTGAGGAGATCGACCGCGCGCTGCATGCGCTCGCCGAGCTCACGGCCGGCGGGGGAGAGGCGGCGCCGTGAGCTGGGCCTACCTGGTCGCCGCGGGGCTCGTGGAGATCGCCTGGTCGCAGTCGATCAAGCCCACCGACAACTTCACCCGGCCCCTGCCGACCCTGGTGTGCTTCCTCCTGGGCACGGCCGCGGTCTACCTGCTCACGTTCGCGATGCGCGGCCTGCCGGTCGGCACCGCGTATGCGGTGTTCACCGGCATCGGCGCCGTCGGGGCGATCGCGCTCGGCATCGTCCTCTCCGGCGATCCCGTCAGCTTCGGCCGCCTGGCCGCCCTGAGCCTGATCGTCGCCGGCCTCGTCTGCGCCCGCATCGTGGGAGGGTGAACCGTCTAGTCCAGCGCGTCGATGACGGCGTCCACCGGGCGCTGCAGGTCCGCGTGCGGGTTGACGCACACCGAGCGCAGCCAGGTCTCGCCGCCGAGCT
>JBPCNM010000213.1:0-6371 GCA_051001255.1 Solirubrobacteraceae bacterium | reverse complement strand
GAGCTCGAGGTGCTGCGTCTCGTCGCCGCCGGCATGTCGAATGCCGAGATCGCCGCCGAGCTCGTCCTCGGCGCCAACACGATCAAGACTCACGTGGCACGCGTGCTGAGCAAGCTCGGCCTGCGTGATCGCGTGCAGGCGGTCGTGCTCGCATACGAGACCGGTTTCGTGGCGCCCGACCTGCATCCTCGAGCGACCGCGGGTGGCGGGCGAGGCCCTGCGCGCCGGCTGCACCGGCCGATGATCTGGCCTTCCCCTAGCGATGCCTTCGGTGACCGGGCTCGCGCGCGCGGCAACGCACACGGCTCGCGGCCCCGGGCGTCCTTGGGGATTTTCGCAGTCGACGCTAGACCGCGGCCGCGACGCCGGCGCCCCCGAGGTCGACGCGCAGATCGCCCCCGTCGACCCGCAGCAGCGGCTCGTGGGGGCGGTCGGGGTCGGCGTCGCAGACGACGCCGAGGCGTCCATCCGGCAGCCGCACCTCGACCCCCACCGGGTACGGCATGACGAGGCGGCGGAAGACACCGACCACGGCGGGGTCGAACGCGCTGCCGAGGCCGGTCGTGATCACGTGCACGCCGACGTGCGCGGGCGCGGCCGCCGCATAGGGGCGCTGGCTCGTGATCGCGTCGTACACGTCGGCCACCGCGGCGAGGCGCGGGAACTCGCCGATCCGGTCGCCGGCGATGCCGCGCGGGTAGCCGCTGCCGTCCCAGCGCTCGTGGTGGTCACGGACGACGCTCCGGACCAGTGGGCTGATCGTGGCGCTGTCGAGCAGCGCGACGCCCGCCTCCGGGTGCGTCTTCATCAGCGCCCACTCGTGCTCCTCGAGCTTGCCCGGCTTGTTGAGCACCTCGGTCGGAACGACCATCTTGCCGATGTCGTGCAGCAGCAGGCCCATGCCGAGCTTGGCCAGGCGCTCGTCGATCCGGTCCCAGCGGCGGCGGCCCTGGAAGTCGACCCAGCCCTCCGTGCGCCAGTACGCGCGGCCGAGCAGGAGTCCGAGCGCCGTCACGTTGACCGAGTGGCGGTGGGTGTACTGGTCGGCGCCCGCGAGGTCGCCGAGGAACAGGGCGGCGTCGGGCGAGTCGGTGATGCTGGCGGCGATCAGCTCCACCACGTTGCCCAGCTCGGCCAGCACCTCGTGGGCGAGGTGCTGGCTGTCGCCGATTGCGGTGCGCGCCTCGTCCAGCGCCGACGCCACCTTGCCGGCCGTCTCCACGCGCACGGGCTCGGGCAGCAGCTCGATCGGCTCGATTCCGTCGCTCAGCGCGTCTTCGACCCAGATCGCGTGGATGCCATGCTCGCTCAGCGCGCGCTGGAACCGCGGCGTGACCACGGTGCCCCGGCGCAGCAGCGGGATCCGGTTCGGGCCGGTCGGCGGGAGGTCGCGGGCGAGGGGGAGGCCGACCGCGCGGGAGAGAGGCGTGAGCCGCATCTCCTTCGATATCGGCGATTCCGGCGTTCGCCTGAACGGGCGCTCGCCGCCGGACGCTCCGTCAGCCCGTCAGCCCGTCAGCCAGGCCGTGCGGTGCCCGTCTTCGCGCCACAGAATGGGGAAGAACGCCTCGTCGAGCTCGCGCTCGCCCGGGCGGCGGTAGCGCGAGTAGATCGGGTGCGGCGGCCCGTCGGCCCACGTCGTGGCGGTCGAGACCATGTGGGAGATGATCGAGCGGCGCTCGCCGTCGGCGCGCTCGTTCGGCGGGCTGCCGTGGAACGTCCAGCCGTCGTGGAAGGCGGCGCCGCCGGCCGGGACCTCGATCGGCACGAGCTCCAGCGCGGCGCTCTCGGGAAGCGAGTCGCGCACGTGCCCGAGCCAGTCCTCGGGCGCGTGGAACGTGCCGCCCGCGCTCGCGCGCGGCCAGTGGTTGGAGCCGCGGGCGTAGAAGATCGTGCCGGTGTCCGCGCGCGTGTCGTCCAGTGCCATCCAGCACGTCGTCATGTTCTTCGGCGCGAGGAACTCGAGGTAGGCGGCGTCCTGGTGGCACAGCAGCGCCTTGCCCGACGGCGGCTTCCAGATCATGTTGTCCTGGATCAGGCGCAGGCCGGGCAGGCCGGCCAGCGCGGCGCCGAACGCGGCGGTGCGCTCGGCCAGCACCGTCGCCGCGAGCGTGCGGTCGGCCTTCCAGACGTTGCAGAGCTGACGCGTGCGGTCGGGCGGCGTGGTCGCGGGGTCGTAGTTGACCTCGTCGGGCGCCAGGCCGGTCTCCCACTCGTGCTCGAAGCAGCGATGGAAGCGCTCGCGCACGCGCTCGACCTCGGCGGCGTCGAGCCACTGCTCGACGACGAGGAAGCCGTCGCGGCGGTACGCCGCGATCTGGTCCGGCGTCGGGAGCACGCCGGAATCGTAGTCACCGCCGGAGCGCCACCGCGCCGGCTCAGAGCCGCCCGGCGTCCAGCAGGCGGCGCAGGAAGCGCTGGGTCTCCGGCTGCCGGGGCGCTGTGAAGATCTCCTCCGGGTCGCCGCGCTCGACGATCAGGCCGTCGTGCAGGAAGCAGACCTCGTCGGCGACCTCGCGCGCGAAGGCCATCTCGTGCGTGGCGATCAGCATCGTCATGCCTTCGGCCTTGAGCTCGCGGATCGCGGTCAGGACGTCGCCGACCAGCTCGGGGTCGAGCGCGCTGGTGACCTCGTCGAGCAGCAGCGCCCGCGGCCGCGTGGCCAGCGCGCGGGCGATCGCGACACGCTGCTGCTGGCCGCCGGAGAGCCGCTCGGGGTGGTCGTCCTCGCGGCCGGCGAGACCGAAGCGTGCCAGCAGCGTGCGCGCGTGCGCCTCGGCCTCGGGGCGGGCGACGCCCTGCGCGCGGACCGGCGCGAGCACGACGTTCTCCAGCGCGGTCAGATGCGGGAAGAGGTTGAACGACTGGAAGACCATGCCGAGCCGGCGGCGCACGGCGACGGGGTCGACCGCCGGATCGGTGACGACCTCGCCGTCCAGCAGCACGTCGCCGTCATCGATCTCCTCCAGGAGGTCGATGCAGCGCAGCAGCGTCGACTTGCCCGAGCCCGATGCGCCGATCAGTGCGATCGCGCCGTGCTCGGGCACGTTGAGGTCGATCCCGCGCAGCACGGCGCGCTCGCCGTAGGCCTTCGTGAGCCCGCGCACATCGAGTACGGCGGTCATCGCCGGCGCGACCGCTCCCAGCGGTCCAGCAGCCGCGCCAGCGGCACGGTGACGCACAGGTAGAGCAGCGCGGCGGCGACCAGCGGCGTGTAGACGAAGTTCGAGGCCGCCTCGATCTGGGCCACCCGGAACGCCTCGAGCGGGCCGAGGATCGACACGAGCGCGACGTCCTTCTGCAGCGAGATGAAGTCGTTGAGCAGCGGCGGCGCCACGCGCCGGATCGCCTGCGGCAGCACGACGTGGCGCAGCGTCTGGTTCTCCGTCAGCCCGACCGCCAGCGCGGCGGCGCGCTGGCCCGGGTGCACGGACTCGATCCCGGCGCGGTAGACCTCGCCGACGTAGGCGGAGTAGGCCAGCGTGAGCGCGATCCCGCCCAGCACGAGGGGATCGCTCGGCACGCCGGAGAGCATCAGCGCGGGCACGCCGAAGCCGATCAGGTAGACGACGAGGATCGTCGGGACGCCGCGCAGCAGGTCGACGAACACGGCCGAGAGCAGGCGCAGCGGGAACAGCGCGGGGGTGCGAGAGATGCGGGCGAGCGCGACCAGCAGGCCGAGCACCAGCACCGCCGCCTCGACGATCGCGAACAGCTGCACGTCGAGCCAGAAGCCGTCGAGCACGGCCGGGAACGCGTCGGCGAAGTCGCCGGGGTCGAAGAACGTCGTGCGGACGTTCGACCAGCCCTCGCTCGTCACCACCACCGTGACGAGGAGGCCGAGCACGACCACCGTGGAGGCGGCGGAGACCGCCGTCTGCCGGAGGGTGCGCCGGCGGCGCGCCGCCTCGCGGGCGAGGCGGCGCTCGGAGGGTTGGGGAAGCGATGCGCCTATCGCAGCTCGGGCGCGCCGGCCTGGCCGCCCATCCACTGGTCGGTGATCTCGGCGAGCTCGCCCGAGCTCTCGAGCTCCTCGAGCGCCTTGTCGACGCACGGGGTCAGCTCGGAGTCCTTGGCGAGCACGAGGCCCCAGTCGTCGCCGCCCGGCGCGTCGAACTGGCCGGTGATCCTGGCCTCGGGTATCTCGGCGGCGGTCAGGTAGAACGCGGTCGGCAGGTCGACGACGACGGCGTCCACGCGCTTGGTCTTGAGCGCCCGCACCGTGTCGTTGGAGTCGTTGAACACCTGCGGCTGCGCGGACGGCTCGATCACCTCGTCGACGGCGTCGAGGCTGGTCGTGCCGACCTGCACGCCGAGCTTGGCGTCGGCGAGCTCGGCCAGCGACGTGGCGCCGGCCTCGGGAGCGGACTTCAGCGACAGCACCGCCTGGGGCGCCGTGTAGTACGGCGTTGAGAAGTCCACGCGCTCGGCTCGCTTGGGTGTGATCGAGATCTGGTTGATGGCGAAGTCGAACCTCTTCGGGCCCGGCGCGTAGGAGGCATTGAACGGCACGACGGTCCACTTGACCTTGCGGGCCAGCCCGAGCTTGTCGGCGACCGCGTAGGCGACGGCGCTCTCGAAGCCCTTGCCGTTGGTCGGGTCGTCGTCGTCGAAGTACGGCGGGTAGGCGGGCTTGTCGGTCCCCACCGTGAGCGTGCCGGCAGAGGTGAGCGAGAGCTGGTCGGGCGCGCACGCGTCCGCGGCCGTGGTGCCGGCCGTGGCTGGGTTCTCCTCGTCGTCGGACCCGCATGCGCCCACGAACGCGAGCAGGCCGGTGAGCAGGACCAGGGAGAGGCGGGGCAACGGGCAATCCTTTCCGAACCGGAGGGTGCAGCCGGGATCCTAGCCGCGGGCGGGCCGCCGCCGGACCACCGAACGTCCGGGAGTACGACGCCGGCCAGGCGATCGGCAGCGGCTAGGCCACGAGCTGCGCCACGAGGTGCTCCAGCTCCGCGGCAGGGTCGTCGCTCAGCCCGGTGTGGACCGGCGAGCACTGGATGATCGTGCTCGACGGGGCGACGAGCCAGTGGAAGCGCTCGGACGCCGCCAGCGCGGCGATCGGACCTGCCCCGGGATCGCCGGCCGCGATCCGCTCGACCGCGCCGAGGTGACCGCGCACGCCGTCGAGGTCGACGTCCGGCGCGATCGCACGCAGGCGCGCCACGTCGAGCGCCACCCGCGCGGCGAGGAAGCGGCGCGGGCGGCAGAACAGCACGACGCCGGCGTTCACGCACTCACCGCGCTCCACCCGCGGAACCACGCGCACGATCGCGTACTGGAACGGGCTAGGCGGCACGGCGCGCCTCCTCGGCCTCGGCGGCGAAGCCACGCGGCGTCGCCAGTCGGCGGCACAGGTACTCCGCGTACTCCGCCCGCGCACGTGGGGCGAACCACGCGTCCGGCACGGCGGCGAGCACGCGCTCCACGACCGCCCGGTCCAGCCGCGGCGCCAGCCGTGCGTCGGCCGCCCCGACGTCCGCGGCGCACGGCAGCAGCACATGGCCGCCGATCGCCGGGAACGGGCGCCGCGCGTCGGCGGGGGGATCCTCCCAGGCGTGCTGCAGGTACAGCGCGGCGCCGTGGTCGATCAGCCACAGCCGGCGGTGCCAGAGCAGCAGGTTCGGGTTCTGCGGCGAGCGGTCGACGTTGGTCACGAGCGCGTCGAGCCAGACGATCTCGGCGGCGAGCTCCGGGTCGGGCGGCGGACCCGCTGCCGGGTTGTAGGTGAGCGAGCCGGGCAGGAAGTCGAGCCCGACGTTGCGCCCGCCGCTGGCCGCGATCAGCTCCTGGATCTCCGGGTCGGGCTCGGCGGCGCCGAGCTGCGGGTCGAGCTCCATGAACACGATCTCGGGTACCGGCAGCCCCGCGGCGCGCGCCAGCTCGCCG
Source organism: Solirubrobacteraceae bacterium (assembly GCA_051001255.1). GTDB lineage: Bacteria > Actinomycetota > Thermoleophilia > Solirubrobacterales > Solirubrobacteraceae > DASQMT01. The sequence continues at coordinate 485 of JBPCNM010000213.1, read as the reverse complement.
GCCACCACCTCCGCCAGCAGGGCCTTGGCGCCCTGGCCGGCACCGCGGAACTTCAGCACGTACAGCCCGTCGTCGTCCCCCTCCACCAGCCCCGGCATCGAGCCGCCCTCGCGCAGTGGGGTCACGTAGCGCGTGGCGTGGACGGTCCGCACCGCGGCGACTGTAGCGGTGCCAAGCGGCCGCCACCGGCCCGTGGCTGTGCGATCCTGACCTGATGGCAGGGATGAGAGGCGTGACGGCGGCACTGCTCGCGGTCGCCGCGATCGCGAGCTGCGGCGGAGGCGGCGGCGATGACGACGCGGCCGGCGGCCAGGCGACCGCCACGGCGGTGCCCACCCCGGCACCGGCCGCCCCGGAGGCGACCGCCACGCCCCGGGCCGCGGCGGCCGCGCGCGGCGTCCGGCTCCGAAAGCTCGGGGACTTCCCCGCCCCCGTGTACGTCCCCTCCCCGCCCGGAGGCCGCCGGCGAGAATTCGTCGTCGAGC
>JBPCNM010000212.1:0-3477 GCA_051001255.1 Solirubrobacteraceae bacterium | reverse complement strand
GGCGCTCGCGCAGGCGATGGACGACGTGGTGGACTTCGCGTGACCCTCCTCGCCGCGTCGGTGCGTACCGAGATCGCGGACTTCCTGTCCGCGTTCATCACGGTCTACATCATCGTGATCATCGCGTGGATCGTGGTGTCGTTCATCTTCGGCATGGGCGTCCGCATGCCCTACACGCGCTGGTCCAGCGCCGTGCTGGACTTTCTGCGCGACACGTCCGCGCCCTGGTTGAACCTGTTCCGCCGACTGCCGCTGCGGATCGGCCCGCTCGACCTTACGCCGATCGTCGCGATCATCGCGCTGCAGCTGCTGGGCGCGATCGTGATCGGCGCGATCCGCCCGGCGTGAGCCCCAGCCGCACCACGCTGGCCGCCACCGCGATGGCGGGCGCCGTCGTGGGCGTCGACCAGCTCACCAAGGCGACCGTGCGCGGCGAGCTGGCGCTCGGGGAGCGCCGCGACCTGCTGGCCGGCATCGACCTCGTGAACGTGCGCAACTCCGGCATCGCGTTCGGCCTGCTGGCCGACGGCGGCGCGCTGCTGATGGTGGGCACCGCGCTGGCGCTGCTCGCGCTCGTGGTCTTCTTCGTCACGCATTCCGGCCGGGCGCTGGTGTGGATTCCCACGGGGCTGCTGCTCGGCGGCGCGATCGGCAACCTGATCGACCGCGCGCTGGAGGGCTCGGTCACCGACTTCGTGAAGCTTCCGCACTTCCCGGCGTTCAACGTCGCCGACACGGCGATCACGTTCGGCGTGCTGGCGCTGCTCTACGTGCTGGAGGGGCCCCCGCGTCGGCGCGCGGAGGCGGCGCGCGATGGCTGACGAGCTGACCGTCCCCGCCGCGGCCGCCGGCGAGCGCCTCGACGTCTTCCTCGCCGACCACGCCGGCTCGCGCGCCGCCGCGCAGCGCCTGCTCGACGCCGGCCACGTGACCGTCGACGGCGCGTGCAGGGCCAAGCGCCACGTGCTGGCCGGCGGGGAGCGGATCGCCGTCGCCGCGCCCGCCGCCGCCGCGCGGCAGCGCGTGCTCGCCCCCGCGACGTTCGCCATCGCCTGGGAGGACGAGCACCTGATCGTGGTCGACAAGCCGGCGAGCGTGGTGGTGCACCCCGCGCGCGGGCACCGCGACGGGACGCTCGTGCAGGCGCTGGCCGGCAAGGTGGCCGGCGGCGAGTACCCCGACCGGCCCGGCATCGCGCACCGCCTGGACCGCGACACGTCCGGTCTGCTGGTCGTCGCCCGCTCCGACGCGGTCCACGCCGCGTTGAAGGCATCGCTCGCCGCGCGCGACCTGGTGCGTGAGTACCTCGCGCTGGTCGAGGGCCGCCCGCCCGCGCGCCGGGGCACGATCGACGCCCCGCTGGGCCGCGATCGCCGCGTGCGCACGCGGATCTCGACGGATACCGAGGAGGCGCGCGCGGCCGTCACCCACTTCGAGGTGGAGCAGGCGCTGCCGCACGACACGCTGCTGCGCGTGCGCCTGGAGACCGGCCGCACGCATCAGATCCGCGCGCACCTGCTCGCCATCGGCCACCCGGTCGCCGGCGACCCGGAGTACGGAGCGGCGGGTCGGCACGGGCTCGCGCGCCAGTTTCTGCACGCCGCCCGGCTGGCGTTCCCGCACCCGGTCACCGGCGCCGCCGTCGACGTGCGCTCGCCGCTGCCGGCCGACCTGGCGGCGGCGCTGGCGCGCGCGGAAGCGGCCGACACGCCGCGCTGACGCATCGGCTTCTTGCGATGAATCTGTGCGTCGATCGGAGTCTTTGTCCCCGAACGCAGATCGACCCAGGAGAACTCGTGCAGAGCCAACGCGAATTGATCGTCACGCAGAACACCACGCTCGATGGCGTGATCGACGCCACGGAGGGGTGGTTCACCCCGGCCGGGGACGACGAGGACATCGAGGCGGCACTGCGGCGCCAGATGCAGGCGCATGACGCGCTCTTGCTCGGAAGGCGGACGTTCGAGGAAATGCGCGGGTATTGGCCGCTCCAGACTGACGACACGACGGGCATTGCGGACCACCTCAACGCGGTGCAGAAGTACGTCATGTCCAGCACTCTGAAGGACCCGGAGTGGGAGAACACCACCGTGCTGCGAGGGGCGCTGCAAATCGAGGTCGAGGCGCTGAAAGCCGCGCCGGGCGGAGCAATAGGCATCACCGGCAGCATCTCCCTCATGCACGCCCTGATCGCCGCCGGGCTCGTGGACGAGTACCGGCTGTTCGTCTACCCGGTCGTGCTTGGCCGCGGCGCCCGCCTGTTCGACAACGCGACCAATGCCCCGAAGCTTCGCCTGGTCGAAGCGACGCCCTTCCGCTCCGGCGTCGTCCTTCTCAGCTACCGCCCAGGCTGACCGTTCGAGGCGACGAACCCACAGACCGCTCGCGGAATCTCGTTCGTCTAGACTTCGCGGTGTCCCCTCGCCCGAGGTGGACACTGTCTGAGTCCACTCCGACCCTGGGCGGCCCCACCCCAACCTGAGGCTGCGGCCCCTGCCCGGCGCGCGACGCGCCGGGTTCCGCACTCCCTCTTCGCCCGGGAACCGCATCATCAACCGACAAGGGAGACGTACCCGTGGCTCAAGAAGTCGGGATCAGGGAGCTGCTGGAGGCCGGCGTGCACTTCGGTCACCAGACGCGCCGGTGGAATCCGAAGATGCGCCGCTTCATCCATGGCGAGCGCGGCGGCATCTACCTCATCGACCTGCTGCGCACCGAGGCGCTGCTCGGCCAGGCCCAGCGCTTCGCCGACGGGCTCGCGCGCCGCGGCGGGACCGTGCTGTTCGTCGGCACCAAGAAGCAGGCCCGTGACGGCATCAAGGAGATCGCCGAGGGGGCCGGCCAGCCCTACGTGAACCACCGGTGGCTCGGCGGCCTGCTCACCAACTTCCAGACCATCTCCGCGCGCATCAAGCGCCTGCACGACCTCGAGCGCTACGAGTCCGAGGGTCAGCTTGGCCTGCTGCCGACGCGCGAGCGGATGGCCGCCCAGGCCGACCTGGAGAAGCTCCGCGCCAACCTGGGCGGGGTCAAGAACATGCAGCGCGTCCCCGACGCCCTGTTCGTCATCGACCTCAAGACCGAGGCGATCGCCGTGCGCGAGGCCCAGCGCCTGCGGATCCCGATCATCGGCCTGGTCGACACCAACTGCGACCCGGACGGCATCGACTACGTCATCCCGGGCAACGACGACGGCATCCGCGCGTGCAACGTGATCACCAGGGCGATCGGCGACATCATCGGCGCGGGCAACCGCACGTTCCGCGAGGAAGAGGAGCGTGCCCGCCTCGAGGCCGCCGAGCAGGCCCGCCGCGAGGCCGAGGAGAAGGCACGGCGCGAGGCCGAGGAGCAGGCGCGCAAGGACGCCGAGGCGGCGGCTGCCGCCGAGGCGCTCACCCGCGGCGGCGAGGGCCAACCGCGCGACGTGGCCGAGGCCACCGTCGCGGAGGCCGTCGCTGACCTCGGACGCCCGCAGGC
>JBPCNM010000211.1:0-14274 GCA_051001255.1 Solirubrobacteraceae bacterium | reverse complement strand
CGCTGGCGCTGGTGTGGATGCGCCGCTTCGGCGCGGCGCGCGTGACGTCCGCCGCGGCCGTGGCGGCGATCACCGTGGGCTGGGCGCTCGCGCAGGACCCGTACCTCTTGCCGGGCGAGCTGACGCTCGCCGACGGTGCGGCGTCCGACGCGACGCTGGCGGCGCTGGTGATCGGCGTGGGGGTGGGCCTGCTGATCCTCGTGCCGTCGCTCTGGTACCTGTACCGCCTGGTCCTGCAGGGCCGGCTGGACCAGGAGTACGAGCCGCTGGACCAGCGCTTCCGCCCGCTCGGCGCCGGCGACGAGCCGCAGAGCCCGCGATGAGCCGGCGCGGTCCGCTCACGCTCGCGGCGCTCGCCGCCCTGGTGCTCGGCTTCCTCCTGCTCGTGGTGTTCGACGCGTGGTTCACGCGCCTGTTCGGTGTGCTCGCCCTGTTCGCGTTCGTCGTCACCGGGGTCTTCGCGATCGCCACCTCGGCGCTGCTCGATCACGACGACGAAGGTCAGCCCTAGGCCGCGGACAAAAATAGGCTCTTGACTTCACAAGTGGTCCGACGCTGAGATGTGGGCCCACGCTTGGAGGAGCTCGTCGAGATGGCCCGGTTGCATCGTCAAGTCATGCGCGTCCTCTTGGGGGACATCGCCAGCGGCACGCTGAAGGCCGGCGACCGGCTGCCGCGGGAAAGCGATCTCGCCGTCCACTTCGGCGTCAGCCGCGGCGTGGTGCGCGAGTGCCTGCGGGGGCTGGAGGAGCGCGGCCTCGTCGTCGTGCGCCAGGGCTCCGGAGCGCGTGTCACTCCGGAGGGCGCGTGGAACATCCTCGACGCCGACGTCCTCGCCGTGCTGCTGCACAGCGGCCATGGGACCGCCGCGCTCTTCGAGCTGCTCGAGTGCCGGCGCGTGATCGAGATCGAGGCCGCCGGGCTCGCCGCGCAGCGCGCGACCGGCGATGAGCTCTTCGACCTCTCAGATGCACTGGCGCGGATGGGCGCCGCCGCCGAGCGCGTGCCCGGCAGCCAGGCGGCCGAGGATCTGTTCCACCTCGCCGACATCGCGTTCCACGAGGCGATCTTCCGTGCGGCCCACAACCGCGCGCTGCTGCGGATGGTGCAGCCGATCCAGAAGACGCTCATCAACGCGCGCCGCCCGCTCGCGGCGCCGGAGCGCCGGTTCGAGCGCGCGCTGCCCGAGCACAAGGCGATCCTGAGCGGTATTGCCGGCCGTGACCCTGTCGCGGCCCGCGCCGCGATGGAGGTGCATCTCGGGACGGTGGAGAGCTACCTGCGCGCCTACAGCGTCCGCCAGGACGGTCGGCCGCCGGCCGACGGGCTGGAGATCGAGGACCTCGATGCCCGCTTCGGCTGAGCCGCCCGACGACCGCGTGAGCGCACGCGAGGGCGGTCGCTTCGCCGGCGCCGTCGCCATCGTCACGGGCGGGTCGCGCGGGATCGGCCTGGCCACGGTGGAGCGGCTGGCCGACGAGGGCGCCGCGGTGCTGTTCTGCGGGCGCGACGCTGCGCACGGGCGGGCGGTCGAGGAGCAGCTCGCCGAGCGTTTCGACGCGGTGGCGTTCCTCCCCGCCGACGTCGGCTTCGAGGCCGACGTGGAGGCGCTGGTGACCGCATGCGCCGAGCGCCTCGGCGCGCCGACGGTGCTCGTCAACAACGCGGGCGTCAACGCGAACTTCGACGCCACGACGATGACCGAGGCCGAGTGGGACGCGTTCTTCGCGATCGACCTGAAGGCCTCGTGGCTGACCGCCAAGCACGTCATCCCGCACATGCGCGCGGCCGGTGGCGGCGCGATCGTCAACGTGTCATCGATCCACGGGTTCGTGACGCTCGAGGGCTTCTTCCCGTACGGGGCGGCCAAGGCCGGGCTGCTCGGACTCACGCGCAACCTGGCGCTCGACCTCGGTCCGGACGGGATCCGCGTCAACTGCGTCTGCCCGGGGTTCACGCGCACGCGGCTGGTGCAGGAGAGCATCGACCGTCACGAGGACACCGCTGCCGCCGAGCACGGCATGGTCGCCGGCGTCGCGCTGGGGCGGATCGCCGAACCTGAGGAGGTGGCGGCGGCCACCTGCTTTCTGGCCTCCGCGGACGCGAGCTACATCACCGGCGCCTCGCTGCTGGTCGACGGCGGGCTCACGGCACGCCGCGCCGGCTGAAGCCCCCCGTGGGCCCGGTGATCGCCGGCTACGACGAGCCGCCGTGTCGTCGTCGACCAGTCGGCCGAGCCCGTGTTGGCGACGCGGCTGCGGTGTCCGGTCAAGACAGCGTCCTCGATAGCCGTGCGCGCGATTCCGAGCAGTTCGGCCTTGGCCCGGCACCGGCGAGGACCGGCTACCCGCCGTCGCCGGTGGGCGTGTCGCTCTGCCCGTCCGGGTGAGCCGCCGTCGCCTGCTTCCGCGCATCCTTCTTGGCCTGCTTGCGAAGCCGCCGCTCGCGGACGGCGGTCTCGCGGGTCATCTTCGCAAACGTGGTCTTCTTCTTGGAACTCGATGCCATGCGTGTCCTTCCGGTCTTGTGCGATTCGTCGTCCGAGCGCCCACCTCGGTCCAGGCATCACGACGTCTCTACGTTCGGTGCGTTTGGGCCTTCTCGTCGCTGAACCAGTTCACGGTTTCGGTCGCCTCTGCTCCCTCCCGGGAGGACGTGCGCGGCGAAACGCGGGAGCGCGGCTGCAACAACAACAAACTCACCGGGCAGACCGCCCGGCAGGATTCACAACACTAGCTGGTCGGTCGGCGCGCGCGTCAGGCTCGGCAAGGAGCAGTTGGCGTCCTCGGGGCTGGGTCGGCCATCGCCTTCGGCCCAAACGACCGGGTGGGGTGCGCCTGCACCGGTGGGTGCTCGGGACCGGCCTACCCCGCGAAGCGATGCTGCGGGCGCCCGCGTACGCCGGGCCGCACGCGGAACAGCGCGCCCGCCAGCGGCTGCCGAGCGAGTTGCTCGTGGCTCAGCCGGTGTCGCGCGGACGTGACGTAGAGCTCGTCGAGCTCCGCGCCGCCGAACGCGGGGCACGTGCAGTTGGTCGCCGGAAGCAGCACGACGGTGTCGAGCTCACCCGCGGGGGTGTAGCGGCGCACCGCGCCGCCGCCGAAGAGCGCCACCCACACGCCGCCCTCGGCATCGACGGTCAGCCCGTCGGGCAGCCCATCCGCGGCGTCCACCTCGACCAGCGTCCGACGGTCGTGGATCGCCCCCGCGACGAGATCGAAGTCGTACACGTCGATGCGCTGGGTCAGGCTGTCGATGACGTACATCAATCGGTTGTTCGGGCTCCAGCCCAGCCCGTTGCAGATGGTCATGTCGCGGCGCACCGCCTGCACGGCGCCGTCGGGGTCGACGCGATACAGCGCGGCGGCGCCGGGCTCGCGCACCATCGACAGCGTCCCGGCCCACAGGCGGCCGACGGCGTCGCAGCGTGCGTCGTTGAAGCGGTTCTCCGGACGGTGCCGCTCGACGCGGGCGATGATGCGGCGCCCGCCGCCGGCCTCGAGCAGCACGATGGTGTTGCGCACGCCGGCCACGAGACCGCCGTCGCGGCGGGGGAGCGCGAACCCGACGAGGTCGCCGACGTCGATGGTGCTGCGGCGCTCGCTCGCCGGCGCGTAACGGTGGATCCGGCCTGCGGTGATGTCGACGCGCAACAGCTTCTGGGCGGCCTCGTCCCAGTTGGGCCCCTCGCCAAGCTGGTCGCCGTCGGCCAGCGCGACCTCGGCCGTGAGCGTGCGAGCGTGAGCCATGAGCACTAGACGAAACATCAATCCTCTTCAGACGTCAACTGTATATTTCTGTCATTCATTGACAGAAGAGTGTCACGGTGCATAGGATCGGCTTGATGAGCTCCACCGAGTCCAGCCATGTGCTGCGAACCCTCCGCACCTTGGAGGCGCTGGCGGTGCGACCGCACGGAGCGACCGAGCTCGCCGAGCAGCTCGAAGCGCATCCCAGGACCATCCGGCGCCTGCTCGCCAAGCTGACGGAGGAGGGGTACGCGGAGCCGACGCGGACTCGCGGCGAGTACACCGCCACGCTGAAGCTCGTCGCGCTCGCCGGCCACATCATCGAGCGCACCGACATCGTGCGTGTGGCCTTCCCGTTCGTCGCGCGGTTGCGCAACGAGACCGGCGAGGCGTCGCACTTCAGCATGCCGGGTGAGGACGGTGTGCTGCACCTCGTCCAGGAGACGGGCGAGAGCGTGGTGATGGTCAAGCCGCGCCTGGGTGAGCAGGTGCCCTACCACTGCACCGCGTCGGGCAAGGCGCTGCTGGCATACCTGCCCGAGCGCTTGGAGCGCGTGCTCTCGGGCGGGCCGCTCGAGCGCCACACCGAGCACACGCTCGTCGATCCCGCGGACCTGCTCCTCGATCTCACGCGCGTGCGCGAGCGCGGCTACGCCACCGACGACCTGGAGCAGAGCCTCGACCTGCGCTGCGTCGCCTCGCCGGTCTTCGACCACACGGGAGGCGTCGTCGGCTGCGTGGGCGTCTCTGCACCAGCGCTGCGCGTCGGGCACGACCGGGTGTCGGGTATCGCGGCGCACGTCGTCGAGACGGCGGCCACCCTCTCGCGCACCCTCGGCTTCGACGCGCGCCGTCGGCCCGCGACGCTGAGCTCGCTGCCATGAGCCCGGCACTCGCACCATGACCGAATACCTCAAGCACGCACCGATGTACGTTGCCGAAGTCTCAGCGCAGGTGCGCAGCACCGTGTCGGAGATGCTCCTGTCCATCGAGCGCGACGGCGCGGCGGCGGTCCGCGAGTACTCGCGCCGGCTCGACGACTGGGATCCTCCGTCCTTCGTCGTCGGCGACGACGAGATCGCCACCGCGACGGAGCGGATCGACGCTGCGCTCGCCGAGCACATCGCCTTCGCCCAAGCGCAGGTGCGCACGTTCGCCGAGGCGCAGCGGGCGACGCTCGGCGACCTCGAGGTCGAGACGCAGCCCGGGGTGACGCTCGGGCACCGGCACATCCCGATCGGCAACGTGGGGTCCTACGTGCCGGGCGGGCGCTATCCGATGCTGGCGTCGGCCTTCATGACGGTGATCGTCCCCAAGGTGGCGGGCGTGCCGCGGGTCGTGGCGATCGCGCCGCCGAGAGCCGGGCAAGGCATCCACCCGGCGATGCTGCACGCGATGGCCACCTCGGGCGCCGACCAGATCCTGTGCCTCGGCGGCGTGCAGGCGCTGGCCGCCGTGACGTTCGGGATCGAGGGCATCGAACCGGTGGACATCATCGTCGGCGCCGGCAACGCCTACGTGGCGGAGGCCAAGCGCCAGCTCTTCGGCCGCGTGGGCATCGATCTGCTCGCCGGTCCGACCGAGGTGCTCGTCATCGCGGACGAGAGCGCCGATCCCACGCTGGTCGCCGCCGACCTGCTCGGCCAGGCCGAGCACGGGCCGACGTCGCCGGCGATCCTCATCACGACCTCGCGCCCGCTGGGGGAGGCGGTCCTCGGCGAGGTCGACCGGCTGCTGGAGGACTGGCCGACCGCGCGGGTCGCCGGCGAGGCGTGGCGCGCGCACGGCTCCGTCGCCGTGGTGGCGGACGACGACGCGGCGATCGCGCTCTCGGACCGCTACGCGCCCGAGCACCTCGAGGTGCAGGTCGGCGAGAGCCGGCTCCCGTACTACCTCGACCGCCTCCGCAACTACGGCTCGCTGTTCCTGGGCGAGCAGGCCACCGTCGTCTACGGCGACAAGGCGGTGGGGACGAACCACGTGCTGCCGACGATGGGCGCGGCGCGCTACACCGGCGGCCTCTGGGTCGGGAAGTTCCTCAAGACCTGCACCTACCAGCGGCTCACGCCGGAGGGCACGGCACAGATCGCCCCGGCGGCGGCCGCCATCGCGCACGCCGAGTTCATGGAGGGGCACGCGCTGACGGCCGAGATGCGACTCCGCCGGCTCGGGCTGCCGGCGTGACATGGTGCTCGCCGGCCGCCAGGCGCTCGTTACCGGCGCGGGACGCGGGATCGGCCGCGCGTGCGCGCTGGCGCTGGCGGAGGCGGGGGCCGACGTGGCGCTCGTCGCACGCTCGGCCGGCGAGCTCGATCAAGTCGCGCGCGAGGTCCAAGAGCGCGGGCGCCGTGCGCGGGTCGTGGCCGCCGACCTGTGCCGTGAGCAGGATCTCGGCCGCGTCGCCGGCGTGGTCGACGACACCTCGATCCTCGTCAATGCCGCGGGGACGAACATCCCCGAGCGGTTCGTCGACGTGACCGCCGAGCACCTGGACCGCATCCTCGACCTCAACCTCCGTGCGACCTTCCTGGTCACGCGCGAGGTCGTTCGCCAGATGCTCGCGGCGGGCCGGGCGGGCAGCATCACGACGATCAGCTCGCAGATGGGCCACGTCGGCTACCCGGGGCGCACGGCGTACTGCGCCAGCAAGCACGCCGTCGAGGGGCTGACGAAGGCCCTCGCGGTGGAGCTCGCGCCGCAGCGGATCCGCGTCAACTCGGTCGCGCCGACGTTCGTCGAGACGCCGCTGACCCGTCCGCTGCTGGCCGACGACGCGTTCCGCGCGGACGTGCTCTCGCGCATCCCGCTCGGGCAGCTCGGCGAGCCGCGCGACGTCGCCGCGGCGGTGGTCTTCCTGGCCTCCGAGGAGGCACGGATGATCACCGGGACGAGCCTGAGGGTCGACGGCGGCTGGACCGCGATCTGAGATGGACGTCGCGATCGCCAACGCGCCCGTCTCCTGGGGCGTCGACTACGCCGAGGAAGCCGGGAACCCGCCGTGGCCGCGCGTGCTCGACGAGATCGCCGCGGCTGGATACACCCACATGGAGCTCGGTCCGCTCGGCTACCTGCCCGAGGACCCAGAACGCCTGGCAGCGGAGCTCGCCGCCCGGCGTCTGACACCGATCGGCACGTTCATCTTCGATTTCCTGCACGATCCGGCGCAGCGCGAGCGGGTCGTCGGGGTCGCGACGCGCGCTTGCCGCCTGGTCGCCGCCTGCGGCGGCTCTCACCTCGTCGTGATCGATCACCTCGCGCCCGAGCGCATGCGCGTCGCCGGCCGTCCCGAGCAGGGCCGGCGCCTCGACGCGCGCGAGTTCGACGCTCTGCTGGCGGGGATCCGCGGCGGGGCGGCCTTCGCCGCCGAGCACGGCGTGCGCCCGGTCCTGCACCCGCACGCCGGTACGTACATCGAGTACCGCGACGAGATCGATCGGGTCCTCGGCGCGCTCGACGCGCAGGCGATCGGACTGTGCATCGACACCGGCCACAGCGCCTACGCCGGTGTCGACCCAGTGGCGCTCTACCGCGACTACGCCGCCCGCACGGAGTACTTGCACTTCAAGGACGTCGACGGGGCGGTGCGCAGTCGCGTCCTCGATCGGCGCCTGGACTTCGAGACCGCCGTCACGGAGGGCATCTTCTGCCCGCTGGGTCAGGGCGTCGTCGACTTTCCCGCGCTGCACGCCGCGCTGCGAGCGCACGACTTCGACGGCGTGGCGACCATCGAGCAGGATCTGGACCCCTCCGTGCCCGCCGATCCGACCCGCGACGCCCGCCGCAGCCTCGCGTACCTGAGGGAGGTCGGCATCGCCGAACCCGGGCTGTCGGCCGCCGCCGAGCGGACGGAGGCCTGAGCGATGACCGAGCTCCGGCTCACCGCCGCACAGGCGCTCGTGCGCTACCTCTCGGCGCAGTTCTCCGAGCGCGACGGCGTCCGCCGCCGCGTGATCCCGGGCATCTTCGGGATCTTCGGTCACGGCAACGTGGCTGGCCTGGGACAGGCGCTGCAGGAGCACGGCGAAGACCTTCGCTTCTACCAGCCCAAGAACGAGCAGTCGGCCGTCCACGCCGCGATCGGCTTCGCCAAGGCCTCCGACCGGCTCGCCACGCTTGCCTGCACGGCCTCCATCGGGCCCGGATCGACGAACCTCGTCACCGGTGCGGCGACGGCCACCATCAACCGGCTGCCGGTCCTGCTGCTGGCGTCCGACACGTTCGCCACGCGACGGCAGGGACCGGTGCTGCAGCAGCTCGAGGCGCCTCATGGCGCCGATCTGACCGTCAACGACGCGCTGCGACCCGTGTCGACCTTCTTCGACCGGATCACCCGACCGGAGCAACTGCTCACCGCGCTCCCGGACGCGATGCGCGTCCTCCTGGATCCCGCGCAGACGGGCGCCGTCAGCCTCGCGCTGCACCAGGACGTCCAGGGCGAGGCCTATGACTACCCCGCCCACTTCTTCGCTTCGCGCACGTGGATCGTGGCGCGCCGTCCGCCGGCGGAGGAGGAGCTCGCCGCCGCGGTCGAGCTCATCCGCCGCGCCGAGCGACCGCTGATCATCGCCGGCGGCGGGGTCCGCTACGCCGGCGCCCAGGCGCAGCTCGGTGCGCTCGCCGAGCGGCTCGGCGTGCCCGTCTGCGAGACGTCGGCGGGCAAGGGCGTGACGCCCGCCGGCGAGCTGCTGCTCGGCGGCATCGGCGTCAACGGTACGCGTGCCGCCAACCAGATCGCCCGCGACGCCGACCTCGTCATCTGCGTCGGCACGCGGCTGACGGACTTCACGACCGCGTCGCATTCGCTGTTCGCCGATCCCGGCGTGCGCTTCGTCGGGCTCAACGTCTGCTCCAGCGACGCCTACAAGCTGGGGGCCGTGCCCGTGGTCGCCGACGCGCGCCTCTCGCTCGCGGCGCTCACCGAGCGGCTCGCAGCGGCAGGGTGGGCGACGAGCGAGGCCTATAGAGCTGCGGCCCGCGACCGCATCACGGCCTGGCGCGACGAGCTGGAGGAGGACCTGCGTCCGCGGCCCGGGGAGCGCCTGACGCAGGGCCTGGCGCTGCAGGTCCTCAACGACGCTGCGCGGCCCGGTGACGTGGTCGTCGGAGCGGCGGGAAGCACTCCCGGGGACCTGCTGAAGCTGTGGGACGGGACGGGCGGAGCCGGCGCCCACATCGAGTTCGGGTTCTCGTGCATGGGCCACGAGCTGCCGGCCGGCCTCGGCTACCGGCTGGCTTACGGAGGCGACGAGCGCGAGATCGTGGTGGTCATCGGCGACGGCACCTACCTCATGGCCAACACCGAGCTCGTCACCGCGGTGCAGGAGGGGCTGAAGGTCACGCTGGTCATCGTCGTCAACGGCGGCTACCAGTCGATCCACGGGCTGCAGCACGCCACGACGGCCGAGAGCTTCGGCAACGAGTTCCGCCACCGCGGCGATGACGACCGCCTGTCCGGTGACCTGGTCTGTATCGACTACGCCGCCAACGTGCGCAGCCTCGGCTGCGAAGCGCTGGAGGCCCGCGACCCCGCCGAGCTTCGCGACGCGCTCGCCGCCGCGCGTGAGGCGCGCGGGCCCGTCGCCATCGTCACTCACGTCGAGCCTCGGCGCGGCTTGCTGCACACCGGCGCGTGGTGGGACATCGGCGTCGCCCAGGTGTCAACGCGCGCGGAGGTTCGGCGCATCGCGGCGGCGAGGGCCGCCGGTGCCGAGACGCAGCGGCTCTACTACTGACGACCGTCGGGGTGTCGAGGTGTGAGCCGCGCGAGGATCTCGCCGAACGCGCGGTCGGCGATCGCGTGCAGCTCCTCGAGGCTCAGCAGCTGCACCGGATGCGGCACGAACACCATGCGGTAGTCGGGCATCCCGAGCAGCCGCGCCTGCTCGAGCGCCTCGTCCACGAACGGCTCGGTCGCCACCGCCGCCGTCGGCATCCCCTCCGCCTCCAGCCTCACCATGTCGTGCACACTGCACGACGTGCAGGAGCCTCAGTCGGCGAGGCCTTCGACGGTCAGATCACCGCGATTCGCGATGCGCCGGATCAGCTCGGGCTGCGCGGGCTTGGAGAAGATCGCCTTGACCTCACGCAGCGTCTGGGCCCCGTGCTCGTGCAGCCGCGCCTCGATGCGGTCCAGGAACTGGTCGCCGCGGCGCTTGTTGATGTCGAGCAGGACGACCGTGGCGCCCGCGAGCGCCACGCTCCGCGGCGCCAGCGGCTGGGCCTCGCGGCGCCGCTCGTCGAACGGGGTGACGTAGTCCATCAAGCGGACTCTACGACCTCGCGCGAGACGATCGCCGCATCCATCCCGAGGCACGGGCCGAGCAGCGCCGAGTAGCGACCGGCCTCGCCGCCCGCGGCGAGCAGCACGATCTCCTCCGGGCTCGTCCATTTCGTGATCGTGGCGCCCGGATCGGAGGCCAGCACGAACGGCGTCGTCTCGCCGTGCCGGAGCTCGCGCGCGGGCCGGGTGACCGCCGCGAACATGGCCTCGCGCACGCGCTGCTTGCTCCAGCCGGCCGCCGCGAACAGCGCGCGGTGCTCCGGGCAGATCACGTAGACGGAGGTCGCGCCGAGCGGCCACCAGTTCGGGCTCCAGGTCGCGGCGGCCGCCCAGCCGAGGATGGACGCCAGCTCGTCGGGGCCGGTCGAGCGGTGGTCGGAGATCGAGAGCGGAGCGTCGGACGCGATCACGGTCACGACGGAACGGCCGGGGTCGAAGCCGCGCTCGACGTGCAGCGCCTCCCACGGGCCCGCCTCCTCGTCCTCGGCGATGCAGAAGCCGAGCTTGCCGGGATGCCCGAGCGTCGCGCGGTCCAGCCGCCCGGGCGCCGCGCCGCCGGTGAGCGTGATCACCAGGCGCAGTGCCCGGCCGATCGTGAGGTTCGCACGTGCGCCCGGCCCGAGCGCGCCCATCCCGCTGTTGAGTCCGAGCGTGTGCCGGACCGGACCGTTGACGACGACGAGCTGGCCCGACGGCTGCGTCGTCACGGCCTGCCCGTTGAGGTTGAACGCAGGGTCCATGGCCGCCTCGACCGCCGCGAGCACGACGGGGAAGTAGTCCGGGCGGCAGCCGGCGAGGACGGCGCAGGCGGCGACGCGCTCCAGCGTGGCCTCGCCCATCGCGGGCGGCACGGCGCCGATGCTGCGCGCCGGATCGCGGCCGCCGAGCATCGCCGTCACCCGCTCGCGCGTCGGCGGCACGACCGGCAGCCCGTCGGTCCAGCCGCGGGCGAACATGTCCTCGAACTCGTCGTCGCGCCCGTCGAGCAGGGCGATGGTGGCCGCGTCGTAGGTGCTCTTGGCCGCGCATCCCGGCTTGACCAGCGGCGCCTCTCGGGTGACGTCGAGGGTCGCGCCCGCGCGGGTGAGCAGCGCTTGCAGCCCTGCGGCGTCCCAGCCCACCCGGCGGTCGACCAGCGCGCCGCCGCGGTCCACGAGCACGGTGGTCGGCAGCGCCTCGAGCTCGTAGGCGCGCGACACGTCATACGGCGCCGGTTCGGCGAGCGCGGTGGCGGCGAACCCCGTCGTGCGGGCCACCCGGGCGGCGACCTCGGGGGGATCCTCGAACACCGCGGCGAGCGCCACGCCGGCCTCCTGCAGGCGAGCGGCCAGCGGCGCCAGCCGGTGCAGCGCGAGTGTGCACGTGGGGCACTCCTCCGCGACGAAGACCAGCACCGCGGGGCGTCCGGACCGGAGCTCGGTCAGGCTGACCGGGCCGCCGCGGACGCTGGGAAGCACGAAGTCGGGAGCGGCGGGCATCGGCTGCAGCGTGACACGTGCGGCGGGCTCCGGGGGTTCCCGCGCGCACGGGACCCTCATACACGCTACGGCCGCTCCCGGCCTGGCGCTTAACCCGAGCACGCCAATCGACGTCAGCGTCGTGGCGGCCATGGCCCGACTTGCGTTATCGCGACCGCCGGCGCCGGGCACGCCGGTCCTGACGTGACGACACGGTCGGCCGAGCCGACCCGGACAGGAGGAAGCCATGACGATCGAGCAGTCGATCGACCTCGAGGTACCGGTCCACACGGCCTACAACCAGTGGACGCAGTTTCAGGAGTTCCCACAGTTCATGGACGGAGTGGAGGAGATCCGCCAGCTCGACGAGACGCACCTGCACTGGGTCGCGAAGTTCGGCGGCACCCGGCACGAGTGGGACGCGGTCATCATCGAGCAGCTGCCGGATGAGCGGGTGGCGTGGCGCAACACGGACGGCAAGGAGAACGCCGGCGTGGTGACGTTTCACCGCCTCGACGACGAGCACTCGCGCGTGATGGTGCAGATGGACTTCGTGCCCGACGGCGTCAAGGAGAAGATCGGCGATGCGCTGGGCGTGCCGGACCGTCGCGTGCAGGGCGACCTGAAGCGCTTCAAGGAGATGATCGAGGCGCGGGGGGAGGAGAGCGGCGCGTGGCGCGGCGAGGTCCCGCGCGAGTCCTGAGCCCAGCGTCTGGCATGACGGAAGCCCCGCGTTCGCGGGCTTCCGTCGATGTGTTGCGGAGGTGTCGATTTCGTCGCGTAAAGGCGCTCGAGGAGACGCCCGGCTTCACGTCCGGCGTTCAGATGCAGCCGCCCGAGACGACAACCACCGTGCTGGTGCAGGACGGCGAGACGCTGACCACCGACGGCCCGTTCGTCGAGATCAAGGAGGCAATCGGTGGCT
Source organism: Solirubrobacteraceae bacterium (assembly GCA_051001255.1). Lineage (GTDB taxonomy): Bacteria > Actinomycetota > Thermoleophilia > Solirubrobacterales > Solirubrobacteraceae > DASQMT01. Next base: position 1,863 of record JBPCNM010000211.1, on the reverse strand, counting down.
ACTGCTTCTTCGAGGCCGAACGACCTCGACGCGGCGATCGAGCTGGCGTCGCGAATCCCGGCGGCCCGCATGGGCGGCGCGGTCGAGGTGCGCCCGATCGCGGAGTGGTAGCGATCCTCGCGCAGGCCTTCCGCGACCAGTGGGGACGCGTTCTCGCTGCACTGATCGGCTTCCTCGGCGACTTCGACCTCGCCGAGGAAGCCGCGCAGGAGGCCTTCGCGGTCGCGCGGAGCGCTGGCCGCGAGACGGAGCCCCGACCGACCCGGGCGCGTGGCTGGTGACGACGGCGCGCAACCGCGCCATCGATCGCATTCGCCGCGATCGCACGCTGGCCGCGAAGACCCGCCTGCTCCAGACGCCCGAGGCGGCGGAGGATCGGGTGGACGCCCGCGCGCTGGAGCTGGTCCACGACGATGCGGAGCGGCGCTTGCTCGAGCGGCGGCTGGCGGAGCTCGGCGCGGCTACCGGCCCCGCCCGGCGATGACGTACGGCGAACACCGCGGTGGGGTCACTGGACCTCGCGGTCGTCGCCCCGGTTGCCTTGCAGCACGTCCAGGCCGGCGCCGCCGTCGAGGCGGTCGTCGTCCTTGCCGCCCTGCAGCCGGTCGTCACCGAGGTCGCCGGACAGCAGATCCTCGCCCGGGCCGCCGTTCAGGCGGTCGTCGTCCTTGCCGCCCTGCAGCCGGTCGTCGCCGAGGTCGCCGGACAGCACGTCCGCGCCGCCGTTGCCCTGCAGGCGGTCGTCGTCCTTGCCGCCCCGCGCCCGATCGTCGCCGAGGTCGCCCTGGAGCAGGTCCTCGCCGCCGTTGCCCTGCAGGCGGTCGCGGTCCTTGCCTCCCTTCACCCGGTCGTCTCCGAAGTCACCCTGCAGCAGGTCGGCGCCGGCGCTGCCCTGCATGCGGTCGTCGTCCCGGCCGCCGCGCAGCCCGTCGTCGCCCGCGTCGCCGACGATCTGGTCGGTTCCGGCGTTGCCGTTGATCGTGTCGTTGCCGTCGCCGCCGCAGATGACGTCGTCGCCGCCGCCACCGTCGATGCGGTCGCTGCCGCCCAGGCCCACGATGACGTCGTTGCCGGCGGTGCCGGCGAGCGTGTCGTTGCCGGCGGTGCCGACGATGGTCGGAAGCTTGCCGTTGCACGTCGCCGGCGGAACGGTGAACGCTGCGGTCGTCGTCGCCGTCGAGCCGCCGTTGCGCGAGACCGTCTGACCGGTGAAGACGACCGTGGTCGAGGTGCCGGCGGAGTCGGTCTCGGTGACCGTCGCCGTGTAGCTGCCCGGCTTGGCGTAGACGTGGCTGACCCTCGGGACCGTGGTGGCCGTCGTGGTGCCGTCGCCGAAGCTCCAGGCGTAAGCGGCGACCTGGCCGAACCGCACAGTCGAGCTGGACGCATCGAACGCGGTGGCCGCGCCCGCCGCGGCCGGCTTGACCGTCAGCTTCGCCACCGGCGCCTGATCGGGGGTGATCGCGATGCCCTGCGGGTTCGTGCCGACCGTGATCGCGGCGCCGGGGATGTTGGTCGCGAGGGCGATCGGGGTGATCGTGGTGGCGCCCGCGTTGGCCACGTAGGCGGTCTTGCCGGACGGCGTGATGGCGATGGCCTGCGGGCCGTCGCCGACGCTGATCGCGGCGCCGGCGGTGTTGGTGGCGGTGGCGATCGGCGTCACCGAGTTAGAGCCGGCGTTGGCGACGTACGCGGTCTTGCCGGCGGGCGTGATCGCGATGCCCTGCGGGCTCATCCCGACGGGGACTGCGCTGCCGGCGGCGCTGGTCGCCGTGTCGATCGTTGTGATGGTGTTGTCGCCGGCGTTGGTGACGTACGCGGTCCTGCCGTCGGGGGTGATGGCGATCGCGCGCGGGTTGGGGC
>JBPCNM010000210.1:0-7687 GCA_051001255.1 Solirubrobacteraceae bacterium | reverse complement strand
GGCGACAACACCGGCGACCGCGACGCGACGCGCGGCGACGACGGCACGCGCGGGGGCGACAACACCGGCGACCGCGACGCGACGCGCGGCGACGACGGCACGCGCGGCGGCGACAACACCGGCGACGGCGACGCCACGTGGGGCAACGACGGCAGCGGCGGTGGCGACAACTCGTACGTGGCGCCGGCCGACCCCGACTCCTACGGGGGAGGGGACTCCGGTGGCGAGTACTCGACCGGCTGAGCGCCGCGCGCGCCGGCTGATCGCACTGCTGCTGACGGGCGCCGGCGCCATGTGCGCGCCGGCGCCCGCCGCGGCGGCCGACCCGCTGGCCCGCGTCGACATCGCCGTCCGGGGCGCGATCCCCGACGCGAAGAAGACCCCCGCCCGCATGGTCGTCCGCGACGACGGCCGCACCGTCTACCGCGGGCGCATCGGCATCGAGCGCCGTGGCCAGTCGTCGCAGCGCTTCCCGAAGAAGTCGTGGAGCATCGAGCTGCGCGACCGCGAGGGGGACAACCGCGACGTCCCGCTGCTCGGCATGCCGGCCGACGACGACTGGGTCCTGCACGCGAGCTACAACGACAAGACGCTGATGCGCAACGCGCTGGCCTACCAGACCGCGCGCCGGCTCGGCCGGTACGCGAGCCGCACGCGCTTCGTGGAGGTCCGGCTCAACGGCCGCTACCACGGCGTCTACGTGCTGATGGAGAAGCTCAAGCTCGGCAAGGACCGGCTCGACCTGCCAGAGCCCGCGCAGCTGATGGAGTGGACGTTCAGCTACCAGGCCAAGCGCAAGGGCCGGTACTTCCGGCTGCCGGTCTCGGAGTACTTCCTGCTGTTCGAGGATCCCGAGCGCGGGGACCTCGGGCGCAAGCGGCGCTCGCAGGTCCGCGGCAGCCTCGGCGCGGCGGAGCGGGCGCTCTACGGCCGCGGCTTCCGCAAGCGCGCGACGGGCTGGCGCCGGCACATCGACGAGGCCGCAGCGGTGGATTACCTCCTCCTCAACGAGCTGTTCAAGAACCAGGACGCGTTCCACGCGAGCACCTACCTCGCTCAGGGCGCGAGGGGTAGGTGGCAGCTCGGGCCCGTGTGGGACTTCGACATCTCGATGGGCAATTCCGACTACGGGCCGTCTCGCTTCCTCGGGGGCTCGATGGTCGCGGAGCGCGCGTGGGCCGAGCGCCTCTACCGGGACCGGGCGCTCGTCGCCGCGCTCGCATCACGATGGCGCGAGCTGCGCGGCGACGGGCTGCGTTCGGAGCTCCTGCGCAGCGTCGGCCGGCACGCCCGACGGCTGACGCGCACCGGAGCCGCGGCGCGCAACTTCCGCCGCTGGCCCGTGCTCGGCGTCCGCATCTGGCCCAACCCGCCTGCTGCGGTTCGCCGTAGCACGTACGCGAGCGAGGTCGCCGCGCTGCGCCGCTGGCTCGAGGCCCGCATCGCGTGGATGGACACGCACGTGAGCGAGCTCGAGCCCTGATCGGGCACCGTGGTCACGCGGCGAGCGCAGAGATGCGACTGAGGAGGTCCTTCAGCGAGAGTGGCTTTGCCACGAAGTCGTCGGCACCGCGTCTCAGGACGTCCTCGCGCTCCGCCGCCCGCGCGGTGATGACGATCAGGGGGAGCGTGCTGCCGCCGTCGCGCAGTGACTTGAGCACGTCGAGCCCATCCATGTCCGGCAGGCCCAGGTCGAGCAGGACGAGGTTCCAGCGATCGCGCGCGGCGAGTCGCTCGAGCGCCTCGGCTCCGGTCACCACGTGCTCGGCCGCGTAGCCATGCGCGCGCAGGGCCTTGACGAGGAAGGCGGCGATGCGCGCCTCGTCCTCGACGACGAGAATCCTCATCGCGGCACCTCGAGCCAGAACGTGGCGCCCTCGCCGGGCCGGTTGTCGACTCCGGCGCGGCCGCCGTGCGCGCCCGGGACGCTGCTGACGACCGCCAGGCTGAGGCCGCTCCCGCCGGAGACGAGCCGGTTGACGTCGGCCAGCAGGCGGTCCGGAGCGACCGCGCCGCGCCGCAGGGCCGCGCGATCCTCGAGGTAGGCGAGCGCGCTCATGTCGTCGAGGGCCCGGGCATCCGGGTCGAGCTCGTCGCGGAGGATCGCGACCGTCTCGGCCACCTCGGCGGCCGGAGCCTCGGGCGGCAGCACCTCAAGATGCCCGCGGCAGATGGTGATCGGGTTGCCAGCGCGCGCGGCCAGCTCCGGAAGGCGAGGCGTCGATGCCGCGAGAGCGGTTGACGATCCGAATGCCGTAGCGCTCGCGGTGCACGGCCCTCTTATCCCAGCGCGGCGTGAGGTGAGCGTGAGGTGCTCGTGAGGATGTCTTCATCTTGGGGCTCGGCACGCGGTATCCAGGGCCCGCGGACCGTCTCGACGCGTGAGGGTTTTCTCATGACGGCCTCACCGTCGGCTCACGCGCGGCGGGGATAACCGGAAGATGTCAACGACTTGGGAAGAGAGGCGGTGGACCGCTCGATGACCAACCAGACGCTCGCCGCCGCGGTACCGGTCTACGGCGATGTGCTGCCCCGCCTCGGATTGGACGTGCTCGCCATCTGCGCGCTCGTCTACGGCCTCTTCTATCGCCGGCACCGGCGCATGGACCTCGTGGTCGTCTACGCCCTGTTCAACATCGGCCTGTTCCTCGCGCTGGTGGTGATCGCCGGTGGGGAGGTGAGCATGGGCGTCGGCTTCGGCCTGTTCGCCGTGCTGTCGATCGTCCGCCTGCGCAGCGAGCCGTTCTCCAATCGCGAGCTCGCGTACTTCTTCGTGGCGCTCGTGCTGGCGCTCGTCTGCGCGATCGACCTCGGCAGCCTCGTCTTCGCCGCCATGCTCGCCGGCGTGGCGCTGCTCGCGGCGTGGGCGATCGACCACCCGCGCCTGAGCGAGCCGACTCGCCGGCTCGAGGTCATGCTCGAGCTCGTGTTCTCCGACGAGGACGCGCTGCGCCGCCACCTGGAGGAGCGCTTGAACGCGTCCGTCCGGCAGTTCTCCGTGCTGGAGATCGACTACGTCCGCGAGACCACGCGGGTCGAGGTCCGCTACGTGCCCGCGCCGCAGGCGCGACCCATCCCGAAGGAGGCACTCGATGGCGCCGTCGCTGCCCCTGGTCGCTGAGTCGCACCCCGCGGTCGACCTCGCCGAGCTCGAGGCGTCGGCGGCGCTGCAGGACCGAATCGACTCCAAGTACGTGATCTCGCTCGAGGACTTCGCGGCCCTCGCCGAGCGCCTGCTCGCGACGCACGGGGTGCTGGAGATCGACGGCCGTCGCGCTTTCCGCTACCGCACGATCTACTTCGACACCGGCGAGCTGCGGATCTTCCGCGACCACGTCCAGGAGCGCCGCCGTCGCTACAAGTGCCGGGCGCGCGAGTACGTCGACAGCGGCCTGTGCATGTTCGAGGTCAAGCTCAAGGGGCCGCGCGGGCGGACGGTCAAGCACCGCATGGCCTACGACGGCACGCCGCGCGACGGGCTCTCCGGACCTGCGCTGGGCTTCCTGCGCGAATGCATCGAGCGCTCTTACGGGCGGGCCCCGGATGCGCAGCTGCGGCCGGCACTGGCCGTCGCGTATACGCGCATGACGTTCGCGGCGCCGGCGCTCGGCGAGCGGGTGACCTGCGACTTCGACCTGGTCTTCAGCGCGTCCGACGGCGCCAGCGGCAGGCTTGCCGAGGACCGGGTGATCGTGGAGAGCAAGTCGGCCCGCGGCAGCGCGACCGCCGACCAGGCGCTGCGTGCGCTCGGCGTCCGTCCGGCGGATGGGTGCTCGAAGTACTGCCTCGGTGTCGGCTTCACGCACCCGGACCTCAACAGCAACCGCATGCGTCCGCTGCTGCGCCGCCACTTCCGCGCCGCGCCGATCGCCGCCGTCGCGCTCGCGCTCGGCACGCCGGGGCCATCGGTGGCCGCCGACGTCCCGCGGCTCGACATCCGGGCGGCCAAGGCGATCCGCGACGACCCGAAGGTCCCAGCACGCCTGACCGTCGGCGGGCGGACCTACCGTGTCGGCATCGAGCTGCGTGGGCAGAGCTCCCAGGCGTTCCCGAAGAAGCCTTACGCGATCGAGGCCGACCGTCGGGTGCGCCTGCTCGGCATGCCGCGTGAGCGCGACTGGGTCCTGAACCCGTCCTACACGGATCCGTCGCTGCTGCGCGAGGTGCTCGCGCACGACGCCGCCCGCCGCCTTGGCCTGGCGGCGAGTCGGACCCGCCACGTGGAGCTGCGGCTCAACGGCCGCCGCCGCGGCGTCTACGTGCTCATGGAGCAGCCCGAGCTCAGCCGCCGCCGCGTGCAGGGCGACGCGCTGCTCGAGCTGACCGAGCCGCGCAAGCTCGACCGCGGCGACGATACGTTCCCGTCGACGACCGGCCTCGCCGTGCGGTACGTGGAGCCCGACGAGGCGGACAAGAAGAAGGCGCAGTCCGCCCGCCGTGCCGTGGAGGCGTTCGAGGCCGCACTGGGTGGGCCGGGCTGGCGCGCGCTCCGGGCGGGCGGCCTGGTCGAGGCCCTGCTGCGCAGCGCCGACCGCCGCGCGCGGGCGTTGCGAGCGCCCGCCCGCCGCAACTTCGCGCGCTGGCGGACGCTCGATCGACCCGTGTTCCGCAACCAGCCCGTGCACGGCTCGCACGCCGTGGCGGTCGCGGCGTTGCAGGCGTGGATCGTGCGCCGCTCGGAGTGGATGGACGGGGCGTTGGGGCCATAGCCGCGCGTCGGCGTGGTAGAAGAAGTCGAGGTCCTGGCTGATCCGGTGATGCAATCGCAGGGCCCTAGCCGCCCCGCCGCCGAGATAGAGCGCCGCGGGCAGGTGTTGCGCGAGCCTCTGCCACGACCGGGCCGCGTCGTTGGGCAGCGCGGCGCGGACGGCCGGTGGCAGCGGATGAGCTGTGCGCCGCCGTGCGGTCCGCTGGTCTTCCGGTCTGCGCCGCCTCGTCCCACTGTCGCTCTCGCGCGCGAGGTTGTCGGCGAGCGCCCTCACATCGCGCGGGAGTCCTCGCGCCTTTGCGCCTTCGCGCCACGCTGGGGCGGGGAGGTTGCGGGCGCCCCAGGCCAGTCCCTCGGGGTCGAGTGTGCGAAGCAGCCGCCTGGCGATGTAAGCGCCGCCCAACTCGACGTCGAGCTGCGCCGGGGCGGTGTTCCAGAACAGGTGCCCCAGCCGCGCGGGCACGCGCCGCTCACGCTGCTCGCGTCCGGGCGCCTGCACTCGTGCGAGCAGTGGTGCCAACTCACCCAGCTCCCGGACCGCCGGTTCGCGTGCAGGACGGTGACGCGGCGGGCACGGCCCGCGGCGATGACCGCGGGGTTCGGTGCGAACGAGACCGCGGGCTTGCAGGCTCTTCACGGCACGGGATGCCGTCGTCGGTGAGAGGCCCGCTAGTCGGGCGACCGCCCAGCTCGGCGCGAAGCCTATCCACCTGCTCGGAGTCGAGCGCCAGCCGACCGCCTCGGCCCGCCTCGAACCCCAGCCGCTGCGCCGCGCGCGCGACACGCGGGACGCTCGTGCCGAGCTCGGCCGCGACCGCAGAGGCTGACGTGGCGCTGTCGACGTCCCGTGCGCAGCGGCCGGCGTCCCGCCGAACGATGTCGCAATGAGGAGAGCACGCACCGCGGTGCGGCGCGTGCTCAGGTCGAGCGTCAGGCCTTGACCAAGCCGTGCGGGTTCAAGACGTACTTCTTGGCGGCACCCTTGTCGAAGTCCTCGTAGCCTTGCGGCGCTTCGTCGAGCGTGATCACCGTGGCATTGACCGCCTTGGCGATGTGCGCCTTGTCATTGAGGATCATCTGCATCAGGTTGCGGTGGTACTTCATCACGGGGCACTGACCCGTGGTGAAGGACTGCGACTTCGCCCAGCCCAGGCCGATTCGGATTGACAGCGAGCCCTCCCTGGCCGCCTCGTCGGCCGCGCCCGGATCGCCGGTCACGTAGAGCCCCGGGATGCCGAGCTTTCCGGCGGCGCGGGTGACGGTCATGATGCTGTTGAGCACGGTCGCCGGCGCCTCGTGGTCGGCGCCGGAGCCGTGCCCGCGCGCCTCAAAGCCGACGGCATCGACCGCCGCGTCGACCTCGGGCACCCCCAGGACGTCCTCGATCTGGTCCTTGGGGTCTCCCTTAGTGACGTCGATCGCCTCGCACCCGAACGAGCGCGCCTGCTCGAGCCGCTCGGGGATCAGGTCGCCGACGAAGACAACCGCGGCGCCCAGCAGCTGCGCCGAGTACGCCGCGGCCAGCCCGACTGGCCCGGCGCCGGCGATGTAGACCGTGGAGCCCGACGTCACGCCCGCGGTGAAGGCGCCGTGATAGCCGGTCGGGAAGATGTCCGACAGCATCGTCAGATCGAGGATCTTCTCCATCGCCTGTTCGGAGTCGGGGAACTTGAGCAGGTTCCAGTCGGCGTAGGGCACCGTCACGTACTCGGCCTGGCCGCCGACCCAGCCGCCCATGTCGACGTAGCCGTACGCCGCACCGGGCCGGTCGGGGTTGGTGGTCTCGCACACGCCGGTGTGCCCCTCCTTGCAGAGGCGGCAGCGCCCGCACGCGATGTTGAACGGGACCGAGCACAGATCGCCCTTCTTGATGAACTCCACGCCGGGTCCGGTCTCGATCACCTCCCCGGTGATCTCGTGCCCGAGGATCAGCCCCTCGGGCGCGGTGGTGCGGCCACGGACCATGTGCTGGTCGGATCCGCAGATGTTCGTGGAGACGATCTTGAGGATCGCGCCGTGCGGCAGCTTGCGCCCCACGGCCTCGGGATGGACCCCCGGGCCGTCATTCAACTCGAGCGTCGGGAAGTCGATGCCCTGCAGCTCGACCTTCCCGCGGCCCATGTAGGCAACACCTCTGTTGTCAGCCATGCTGATTCCTTCCTGCGCATTGGGTATGCGCCGGGTTGTGGCCGGGCGTCGCGGGATCCTGTCGCGCGCCCGGCTGGGCTGGCGCCACGGCGGCTATCGGGCACGCCGTCTGCGTCGACTGGACTGATCCGCCTGCATCTCCTGCGACGGTTGACCGCCGGCTTCGATCCCGCGTACACGGGACCGAGCCGGGACGAGGTATGCCGGCGCCCGACGCCTGAAGCGCTCACCGCGCCGTGGCCCGCAGCGTACAGGCGTCGCGTGTCCGGGGACGAGCGAAACCTGGACGCAGCGCGCATCCTCATGGCGGTCGTCAAGAGCTGCTCTGGCATCGCCCGCCCCTCCGGGAACGTGGCCATCCTCGTTCCTGCGCGACGCTAGTCCTCTCTCCGCGGGTGTCAAGGTCTCGAAAGCGACCCTCGGCGCGAGCGGACGCAAGCTTCTGGGCGCCGAGCCGCGGCCCCAGGTCTGGCCGAGCGGGGAGAGATGGGTCCCTGAACTAGACCTCGTGTTCGGCCAACTGCGCCCGGAGGTCGCGACAACGCCTTTGGAAGGCATCCAGCTCCGCGGTCGCCACCTCGAGCTCGGCTCTAAGCCTGAATCCACCGATTCTCGCGGCGCCTCGCCGCCGTGGCCGTTCGCCAGGACCGATCCGCCGCAAACCAGGTGGGTCACCACATGGATGTGCGGCGGATCGTCCCTGGCTCGGCCCACGACGCCGAGTCATCCACGATGATCGGTGGATTCAGGCTGAGCCGGCGGCAGGTAGAAGCTCCGGTCAGGCGGCGACGGTCGCAGCGCGAAGCCGAGCGAGCGGTAGAAGAAGACCGT
>JBPCNM010000209.1:0-3510 GCA_051001255.1 Solirubrobacteraceae bacterium | reverse complement strand
GCCGCCGCTGGGGCGCGGCCGCACCGGAGACCTTCACGTGCACGTCAACGTCGTCATCCCGCGCCGGCTCAGCCGCGAGCAGCGCGAGCTGCTCCAGCGCCTCAGCGACTCGCTGACGGACGGCAACCTCAACTCCGGCGAGGGGATGCTCTCCAAGCTCAAGCGGGTGCTGGCGGGATGAGCACTCGCCCGACTTCGTCGGGAAGCACAGGCACTCGCCCGACTACGTCGGCACTCAGCCGACTTCGTTGGCACTCAGCCGACTCCGTCGGCAAGCACAGGCAAGCACAGGCGAGCACGGACGAACGCACGTGATCCGCCTCGCCGTGCGCGTGGCGCGCGCGGACGCGGAGACGGTGCTCGCCGAGCTGCTGGAGCTGGCGCCGGGCGGGTTGGAGGAGCGCGAGCTGTCCGAGGACGCGGTCGAGTACGTCATCTACGGCGCGCCGGGCGAGCTGCCGGCGCTGCCCGACCTGCGCGCCGCCGCCGGCGACGCGCTGGTCGACGTCTCGACCTCCGAGGTGCCCGACGACTGGTCGGAGCGCTGGAAGGCGTTCCACCGCCCGGTCGACGTGTCCTGGCGCTTGCGGCGGTTGCGCGTGCGGCCGCCGTGGGAGGCGCCCCTGGACGGCGGCATCGACCTGGTGATCGATCCCGGCCAGGCGTTCGGCACCGGCGCGCATCACACGACGCGGCTCTGCCTGGAGCTGCTGCTCGCCGCTGCGAGTGGGCTCGAGCCCGACGGCGCACTTGCCGACTGGGGCTGCGGCACCGGCGTGCTGGCGATCGCCGCGGCGCGGCTGGGCTGGGGGCCGGTGCTCGCCTGCGACTGGGACGAGGCCTCCGTGGCGGCCACGCGTGAGAACGCCGCCCTCAACGGCGCACCGGGCATCGCGGTCGAGCGCACCGATCTGCGCCGCGCGCAAGGCCCGTGGGCGCCGACAATGGTAGCCAACCTCATGCGGCCGCTGCTGCTGGAGGTGGCCGCGCGGATGACGCGCCCGCCGCACACGCTGATCGTCTCCGGGCTGCTGCGCGAGGAGGCCGACGAGGTCGCCTCCGCGTTCGCGCACCGGGGGCTGAGCGAGGCCGACCGCCGCCACGGGGGAGAGTGGTCCGCGCTGCGGCTCGTGCGCGGAGATGCGGAGTAGCCTCGGCGTATGGCGTGGAACGTCCTCATCCTCGGCGGCGGCTTCGGCGGGCTGACCGCCGCGCGGCGACTCGAGCGCAAGCTCCCCGCCCACAGCGCGAAGGTGACGCTGGTCAACGACGTCAACTTCATGCTCTACACGCCGCTGCTGCCGGGCGCCGCGGGGGGCACGCTCGAGCCGCGCCACGTCGTCGTGCCGCTGCGCGAGCAGCTGCGCCACACCGACCTCCACCTCGGTCACGTGCTGTGCGCGGAGCCCGACCGCCGCGTGGTGCAGGTGCGCTCGATCGGTGGGCGCGAGGAGGAGCTTGCCTACGACCAGCTGATCGTGGCGCTCGGCTCCACGTCGCGCACGCTGCCGATCCCCGGGCTGGCGGAGCACGCGATGGGCTTCAAGACGCTGTCGGAGGCGATCGCCCTGCGCAACCGGCTGGTGTTCATGCTTGAGCAGGCCGAGACCGAGGACGACGGGGCCGCCCGGCGGGCGCTCCTCACGTTCGTCTTCGTCGGCGCCGGCTACGCCGGGCTCGAGGGCTTGGCGGAGCTGCAGGACTTCGCGGCCGACGTCGTGGAGCGCTATCCGCGCGCCCGGCTGGAGGGCATGCGCTTCATCCTCGTCGAGGCCAAGGACCGGGTGATGACGGAGATCTCGCCCCACCTCGCGGCGTTCGCGACGGCGGAGTTGCGCCGGCGCGGGATCGACGTCCAGCTCAGCACGCAGATCAGGCGCGTGACCGCCGAGTCGGTGGAGCTCTCGACGGGCGAGGTCGTCCCGACCCGCACCGTCGCCTGGACGGCCGGGGTGAAGCCCCACCCGGTGGTGGCGAAGCTGGGCCTACCGCTCGACGGCGGTGGCCGGATCGCGGCCGACCGCTACACCGCCGTCCCAGAGTGGACCGGGGTGTGGGCGATCGGCGACGCCGCCGCGGTCCCGGACCCGGCCAACAAGGGCAAGCCGTCGCCGCCGACTGCGCAGCACGTGCTGCGCCAGGCCAAGGTGGCGGCCGACAACGCGCTGCACGCGCTGAGCGGCGAGCCGGAGCGCCGGCGCCCGTTCCGCTACCGGACGCTGGGCGTGTTCGTCGACATGGGCCGCCACCAGGCGGTGGCCAGCACGCTCGGAATCAAGTGGCGCGGGTTCCCGGCGTGGTTCTTGGCGCGCAGCTACCACCTCGCGCTGATGCCCGGCAACCGGCGCCGCGCGCGGCTTATGGCGGACTGGACGATCGGCCTGCTGTTCGGGCGCGACTCGGCCGAGCTCGGCCAGCTCGGGCATCCGCCGGGTCTGGAGCCGGGCGAGCAGACGGAGGCGACGGCCGGATCGGTCGACGGCGCAGAGCAGGCGTCGAGCCTGTCCGCGTCGGGCTGACGCTCAGAGCCCGGCGGCGAGGAAGGCCTCGGCCGAGCCGGCGTTCGCCTCGACCACCGAGCGCGCGCGCAGGCAGAGCTTCATGCGCCCGGGAGGGACGGCGCGGTCCACGCGGACCGGGCGGCCGTCCTTGCCCAGCCAGATCAGGTCGAGCGGGAAGCGCATCGTCATCGTGTGGATCGAGCGGCAGCGCGGCAGGTGCAGCGCGTAGCTCGGCGGCATGGCGTCGAGCCTCGCCAGGCCCTTCAGGCGCTCCGGCGTGCGCTCGGCCCGGGCGACCCGGAGCCCGCCCGGCAGCTCGCGGGTGGGGAGGGCGTCGAGCCGCGGGCAGCCGGTCACTGCCGTGACCTCGTGCCCGGCATCGCGGGGAAGCAGTCGGCGACGGGCGAGTCGTCCACGCACGTGTTCGCCCACCGCGTATCCTTTGTGGTGAATTGGCGATCGCCGAGCAGATCAGGAGCGACGTGACCACCGCCTTGAAGGCGGGCGACCGGGATCGGGTCGGCGCGCTCCGGCTGGTCCTCTCGGAGCTGCAGAAGGCGGCCAAGGAGGGCGACGCGGACGAGCAGGCGGTGCTGCGCCGCGAACGCAAGCGCCGGCGCGAGTCCGAGGTCGCCTACCGGGAGGCGGGCCGCACGGACCTGGCCGACGGCGAGGCCTACGAGGCGGGTGTCATAGGGGCCTACCTCCCGGCAGAGCTGTCCGACGCGGACCTCGACGCGCTCGTCGCGCGGGCGGTCGAGGAGACCTGCGCCTCCGGTCCGCGCGACATGGGCGCGGCGATCAAGCACGGGATGGCGGCCGCCGGCGGGCGCGCCGACGGCAAGCGGGTCTCGACGAAGGTGAAGGAAGCGCTCAGCTAGGTGGCACGACGGCAACTGGAGCTCTCCAACGACGTGGCGGCGGAGCTGGCCGGCGCACAGGACGTGATCCTCAAGACGCTCGAGGAGCACCTCAGCGCCGACATCTTCCTGCGCGGCAACGTCGTCAC
>JBPCNM010000208.1:0-5776 GCA_051001255.1 Solirubrobacteraceae bacterium | reverse complement strand
GCGCTCGAGCGCGGCGAGCCGCTGCTCGAGGCCGCGCGCCACGGCGTCGCAGCCGCGGCGGCGAGCGTCGAGTCGCCGACGGCGGGCGGGCTCGACGCGGCACGCGCTCGCGAGCTGCTCGATGCGGTCGTCGCCGAGCACAGCTGACCGATCGACACCGTCGTCACGGCGCCCGGCCGCTTGACACCTCTTCGGCCACTCCCTATGGTCCGCTCCAGCCCGGGTTGACATCGTTGTCATCCCCCTGCAGAGGGAAACCGAAGGAGGCGTCGCTGCCCGCGACGAGACCCACGATGCGCGACGTTGCCGCGAGGGCGGGAGTGAGCTTGAAGACGGTGTCGCGCGTCATCAACGCCGAGGCCGGCGTCGCCACGGCGACCGCCGAGCGCGTCGGCGAGGCGATCGCGGCGCTCGGCTTCCAGCGCAACGACCTCGCACGGTCGCTGCGCCACGGCCTCTCCTCCTCCACGCTCGGCCTCGTGATCGAGGATGTGGCCAACCCGTTCTACTCCGCCGTCGCCCAGGCGGTCGAGAGCGCCGCGCGTGAGCGTGGCTTCCTGCTGATAGCCGCGTCGGCCCGCGAGGACCCCGAGCGCGAGCGCGAGCTCGTGAGCGCGCTCGTCGGCCGCCGCGTCGACGCGCTGCTGCTCGTGCCCGCGGGGCCCGACCAGCGCTACATCGCAGCGCTGCGCGGCCGCACGGCGTTCGTCTACATCGACCGCCCACCGGGCGGGCTCGAGGCCGACACGGTGCTGCTCGACGACGCGGGCGGCGCGCGCCTGGCGGTCCAGCACCTGATCGTCCGCGGGCACCGCCGGATCGCCTGCGTCGCCGACCGCCCCGAGGTCTACACCGCGCGCGAGCGCCTCGCCGGCTACGAGGCCGCGCTCTGGGCCGCCGGCTTGCCCCTCGACCCGGAGCTGATCCGTCCGGGCAACCCGGACGCCGCGCACGCCGAGAGCGTCGTGAACGAGCTGCTCGAGCTGCCCACGGATCGCCGCCCGACTGCCGTCTTCAGCGCCAACAACCGCAACACGATCGGCGCGCTCCACGCCCTCGCCGGACGCGAGGACGGCGTCGCGCTGATCGGCTTCGACGACTTCGAGCTCGCCGACCTGCTGGGCATCACCGTCGTGCGGGCCGACGCCGGCCGGCTCGGGGCACGCGCCGCGGAGCTGGCCTTCGCGCGGCTCGACGGCGACGAGCGCTCGCCCCAGCGCGTGACGATCCCGACCGAGCTCGTCGAGCGCGGCTCGGGGGAGCGGCCCGCATGACCGCGTCGCCGCTCGTGCTGCCGCCCAACCAGTTCCACCGCTTCTACGCGGGGGGCGCCCGGATCGACGCGCTGCGCGGCGCGCCGGCCGGCGAGGACAGCCGCCCAGAGGACTGGATCGGCTCGACCACGACGGCGTTCGGCGAGGAGTCGGAGGGCCTCGGCCGAGTGGCCGACGGCCGGCTCGTGCGCGACCTCGTGCGCGAGGATCCCGAGGCGCTGCTCGGTCCCGCGCACGTGAGCCGCTTCGGCGCCGACCCCGGGCTGCTCGTCAAGCTGCTCGACGCAGGCGAGCGACTGCCCGTCCACCTGCACCCCGGCCGCGACTTCGCGCGCGCCCGGCTCGGCTCGCGCTGGGGCAAGACCGAGGCCTGGCTGATCCTGCAGGCGGAGCCCGGCGCGACCGTGCACGTCGGCCTCCGCGAGCCCCTCGACAGCGCCACGCTGCGGCGCTGGGTCGACGATCAGGACGCAGGCGAGATGCTCGCGGCCCTGCACGAGCTGCCGGTGAAGGCGGGCAGCGCGCTCCTGGTCCCCGCGGGCACCCTGCACGCGATCGGCGCCGGCATCCTGCTGCTCGAGCTCCAGGAGCCGACCGACCTGTCGGTGCTCGTCGAGTGGCGCCGCTTCGGCGTCGACTCCGGCGTCGAGCACCTCGGCCTCGGCTGGGACGCCGCACTCGCGGCGATCGACCGCCGCGCCGCCGACCCGGCCGCGTTGGCGAGCGAGCCGTCCGGCGTCCCGGGCGCCGGGCTGCTGCCCCCGGCCGCCGACCCCTACTTCCGCGCCGAGCGCGTCCGCCCCGGGGGAGGCGAGCGCGAGTCCGAGCCGTCGTTCGCCGTCCTCGTCGTCCTCGACGGTGACGGAAGGCTCCGTACCGAGCGCGGCGACGAGCTGGCGCTGCGCGCCGGCACGACGGCGCTGATCCCGTTCGCCGCGGGCTCGACGGTCCTGGCCGGGGAGCTCGAGGCGATCCGGTGCCTGCCGCCGGATCCCGCGGCTGGGGAGGGAGAGTGGTGAGCGAGCCAACCGGAGCGCCGCTGCTGGAGGCGCGCGGCATCGTCAAGAGCTTCGGCAAGGTGCGGGCGCTGCGCGGCGCCGACTTCGAGGTGCGCCCGCAGGAGGTCGTCGCGCTCGTCGGCGACAACGGCGCCGGCAAGAGCACGCTGGTCAAGACGCTCGCGGGCGTCCACCCGACCGACGGCGGCGAGATCCTGTTCGAGGGCAGCCCCGTCACGATCCGCTCGCCGCTCGACGCTCGCGCACTCGGCATCGAGACCGTCTACCAGGACCTCGCGCTCGCGGCCGAGCTCGACCCCGCCTCCAACCTCTTCCTCGGGCGCGAGATCATGCGCTCAGGGCCGCTCGGCCGGCTCGGGTTCCTCGACAAGCGCGCGATGCGGCGCCAGAGCGACGAGGCGTTCGAGCGGCTCAGCGTCGCGATCCAGGACGTCGACCTGCCCGTCGCGACGATGTCGGGCGGCCAGCGCCAGGGCATCGCGGTCAGCCGCGCGGTCATGTGGGCGAGCAAGGTCGTCTTCATGGACGAGCCGACCGCCGCGCTCGGCGTCGTCCAGACGCGCAACGTGCTCGACCTGATCGCGCGCGTCAAGGATCACGGGCTGTCGGTCGTGCTGATCAGCCACAACATGCCCGAGGTGCTCGAGGTGGCCGACCGCATCGAGGTGCTGCGCCTGGGCGAGCGCGTCGCGCAGTTCCGGCGCGGCGACGTGACGATGGAGGACATCGTCGGAGCGATGACCGGTGCGCTCCAGCAGGGAGGAGGCGCATGACCACGCAGACGCCGCCACCTGAGGCCCTCGAGCCCGAGCCGGCCGCCGGGCGCGCGCCGGGATGGCAGCGCTTCGTCACCGGCTCGAGCGCGCCGATCGGCCTGATCCTCGTCGGGCTGATCCTCGTCTTCTCGCTGCTCGAGTACGAGAACTTCGTCTCGGTCTCCAACGGCCGCAACATCACGACCGACGCGGCCGTGCTGCTCGTCCTGGCCGTCGGCTCGACGTTCGTGATCGTCACCGCGGGCATCGACCTCTCGGTCGGCTCGGTGCTGGTGTTCTCCGGCGTGGTAGCGGCCAAGGCGATGGAGGCGGTCGGCGGCGAGAGCGTCGGCACGCTGCTCGTCGGCTTCGCAGCGGCGCTCGCGTCCGGGCTGGCCTGGGGGACGCTCAACGGCTTCCTGATCGCCAAGGCGAAGATCCCGGCGCTGATCGTCACGCTCGGCACGCTGGGCATGGCGCTCGGCGCCGCGCTGCTGATCACCGGCGGCGTCGACCAGCGCGACGTGCCGTTCAAGCTCGTCGAGACCGTCGGCTCGGGGCGGCTGTTCGGCGAGCTGCCCTACCTCGTGCTGATCGCCTTCGCGGTCGCGCTGGCCGGCGGCGTCGTGCTCGCCGCCACGCGCTTCGGCCGCTACACCTACGCGATCGGGTCCAACGAGGAGGGCGCGCGGCGCGCCGGCGTCGCCGTCGACCGCCACCTGATCAAGGTCTACGCCCTGGCCGGCACGCTCTCCGGGCTGGCCGGCTTCCTGTCGCTGGCGCGCTTCGCGACCACCACGCTCGGCGGGCACTCGACCGACAACCTGCAGGCGATCGCCGCGATCGTGATCGGCGGCACCAGCCTGTTCGGCGGCATCGGCACGATGCTCGGGACCGTCTTCGGCGTGTTCATCCCGGCCGTCCTGCAGAACGGCTTCGTGATCGTGGGCCTGCAGCCGTTCTGGCAGCAGGTCGCCGTCGGCGCGGTGCTGATCGTCGCCGTCTACCTCGACCAGCTCCGACGGCGCTCGAGCTATCAGCGATGAGCCGTCGGTCGTCCCACCAAGGAGGAGGGTCTGTCCATGCAGCACCACAGATGGAAGGCGGCGTTCGTCGCGCTCGCCCTCGGGATCTCCGGAGCCGGCATCGCCGCGTGCGGTGACGACGAGGAGGCGGCCGGCGGCGGCGGCGGCGAGAAGCAGGACTACGATCTGACGCTGATCGCCGGCGTCAAGGGCGACGAGTTCTACATCACGATGGACTGCGGAGCCCAGGCGAAGGCCGAGGAGCTGGGCGTCAACCTCGACTTCCAGGGCCCGGACAAGTTCGACGCGTCCCTGCAGACGCCGATCGTCAACGCCGTCGCGGCCAAGCAGCCGGACGCGATCCTGATCGCCCCGACCGACACCAAGGCGATGTACGCGCCGATCAAGCAGGCGGCCGACGCGGGCGCCAAGATCGTCTTCGTCGACACGACGCTCGAGCAGGCAGAGCTGGCCGAGTCGCAGATCGCCTCCGACAACGAGGCCGGCGGCCGCGAGGCGGCCCGCGCGCTCACCGAGCTCATCGGCGGGTCGGGCAAGGTCTTCGTCGTCAACGTCAAGCCGGGCATCTCGACGACCGACGCCCGGGCGAAGGGCTTCGAGGCAGGCGCCAAGGAGGCCGGGCTGGAGTACCTGGGCCAGGACTTCTCCCAGGACGAGCCCGCGAGGGCCGCGTCGATCATCAAGGCGCAGCTCGCCAAGAACCCCGACCTCAAGGGCGTGTTCGCGACCAACCTGTTCTCCGCCGAGGGCACGGCAAACGGCGTGCGCGAGGCCGGCAAGGTGGGCGACGTGAAGATCGTCGGCTTCGACGCCGGCCCCGCACAGGTCGAGCAGCTCGAGAACGGCGACGTGCAGGCCCTGATCGCCCAGAAGCCGGCGGAGATCGGCGCCCAAGGCGTCGAGCAGGCCGTCAAGGCGCTCAACGGCGAGCCGACCGAGCCGGAGATCGGCACCGAGTCGGTCACGATCACCAAGGACAACCTCGCCGACAGCCAGGGCTCGCTCTACAAGTCCAGCTGCTAGTGGAGCCGCTGCTGCTCGGACTCGATCTCGGCACCACCTCGTGCAAGGCCGCCGTGGTCACCCACGGCGGCCGGGAGGTGGCGCACGGACGGGCGCGCGTGCCGTGGGAGCGCGTTCCCACGGGCGCCGAGATCGCGCCCGAGCGGCTCGTCGAGGCGGCACTCGCCGCCGCCCGCGAGGCGCTGGACTCGGCGCCGGACGGGCGGATCGGCGCGCTGGGTGTGGCGAGCTTCGCCGAGACCGGCGTCCTGCTCGACCGGCGCGGGAAGCCCGTCGCGCCGGCGATCGCGTGGCACGACTCGCGCGGCGCGGCCCAGGCCGAGCGCTTGGCCGCCGAGCTCGGAGCCGAGCGCTTCTCCGAGCGCACCGGGCTGGCGCCGCGGCCGTTGTGCTCGCTCGTGAAGTACCGCTGGCTGCGCGACGAGCACGAACCCGCGGCGCGCGGCACCCGCTGGCTCAACGTCGCCGAGTGGATCGTGCACCGGCTCGGCGGCGACCGCGTGAGCGAGCTCTCCCTCGCCTCGCGCACCGGCTGGCTCGACGTTCACGCGCGCGACTGGTGGGACGAGGCGCTCGCGTGGTCGGGCGCCCCGGCCGGCCTGCTGGGCGAGCCGGCGCCGGCGAGCACCCCGGCCGGCACGGCAGGCGACCTGCTCGCG
>JBPCNM010000207.1:0-3708 GCA_051001255.1 Solirubrobacteraceae bacterium | reverse complement strand
CACCGGCTGCTCACGTCGTCCGAGGAGATCGACCTCGCCAAGCGCATCGAGCGCGGCGACCTCGCCGCCAAGGACCGCATGATCAACGCGAACCTGCGCCTGGTCGTCTCGATCGCCAAGAAGTACCAGGGGTCCGAGCTGACGCTGCTCGACCTGATCCAAGAGGGCATCCTCGGCCTCATCCGCGCGGTGGAGAAGTTCGACTGGCGCAAGGGCTACCGCTTCTCGACCTATGCCACCTGGTGGATCCGCCAGGCCGTCGAGCGCGGGATGGACGCCAAGGCGCGCACGATCAAGTTGCCGATCAACCTCGTGCGCAACCAGCGCAAGCTCGCGCGCGCGGAGAACGCGCTCTCACTCAAGCTCGACCGCGCGCCGACCGACGCCGAGCTGGCCGCCGCGGCCGACTTGTCGCTCGACGAGCTCCGTGCGCTTCGCGACGCCGCGCGCGCGGTGACCTCGCTGGACCGGCCGCTGGGGGAGGAGGAGGACGCCGCGTTCGGCGACCTGCTCCCGTCCGACGCGCCCACGCCGGAGGACGAGGTCCACGTCTCGCTGCGCACCGAGGCGCTGCAATCCGCGCTGCACGAGCTGCCCGAGCGCGAGCGCAAGGTCGTCGAGATGCGCTACGGGATCGCCGGCCGCGAGCCGACCCCGCTGCGCGAGATCGGCCGCGAGCTCGGCATCACGCCCGAGCGCGTGCGCCAGATCGAGTCCCGCGCGCTCAGCCGCCTGGGCCGGATGCGCGAGCTCGCCGCGCTGCGCGAAGCCGCCTAGCGAACCGGCTGCGGCGGCGCAACGCGGGCATGGGCGACACGCCGCGTCGGGCGCTCTGCCGTCGCCTTCGTCGGCGTCACCGTGGTCGGTGTTCGCGGTAGTGCCGCCGCTGCTCGCGGGACACGCGCTTGGTGGCCTGCTTGGGCTCGGAGCGCAGGCGGGCGTCGCGGCGGGCGGCCAGCGCCGCCTCCTCGCGCGCCAGCTTCTCCCTGCCGGTGAGCCGGTCGGCGGGGAGCCGGCCGTCCGCGATCGCGTCGGCGAACGCACAGCCCGGCTCGCCGCGGTGGGTGCAGTCGCGGAAGCGGCACTGGGCAGCGAGCGCCTCCACGTCGGCGAAGACGCTGCGCAGGCCGGCGGCCTGCTCCCACACGCGCGGGAGCCGCAGTCCCGGGGTGTCGATGATGAGGCCGCCGCCGGCCAGTGGTACGAGCTCGCGGTGGCTGGTGCTGTGGCGGCCGCGGTCGTCGCTCTCGCGCACGGGCAGCGTCGGCCGCTCCTCTCCGGTCAGGTGGTTGAGCAGCGTCGTCTTGCCGACGCCCGAGGAGCCGAGCAGCACCGCGGTGCGGCCGGGCTGCAGCCACGCGCCGAGCGCCTCCAATCCGGTGCCGTCGACCACGCTGATCGCGAGCACGGGCACCACTCCGCCCAGCCCGGCGCGGACGTCGAGCGCCTCCCCGGCGGGGTCGGCGCTCAGGTCGGCCTTGGAGAGCACGACCAACGCCTCGGCCTCCGCGTCCGTGGCCAGCGCCAGGAAGCGCTCGAGCCGGCGCAGGTTGAAGTCGCGGTTGAGCGAGCCGACGACCAGCGCCAGGTCGACGTTGGCGGCCAGCACCTGCGGCTCGGCGCGGCCGTCGCCGGCGGCGCGGGCGATCCCTCCCTTGCGAGGCAGCAGCTCCTGCACCAGCCCGGTCTCGGCGTCGGCGGCCACCCAGTCGCCGACCGCGGGCAGGTCGGCGGCGCTGGCCGCCTCGTGGCTCAGGCGCCCGGCCGGGACGCCGGACAGCGGGCCGGCGGCGGCCATCATGTCGAGCCGCCCCCGGTGCACGGCGGCGACGCGCGCGGGGATCAGGTCGGGACGCCCGAGCGCCGCGAACGCGGCGTCCAGGCGCGGGGTCCAGCCGAGGACGGCGAGTGCGCCGTCAGATGGGAACGAGGACAATCTCCCTCAGCGTAGTGCGCTGACGGGGTGGCCGGATCTAGCCGGCCGGCGTCTCGCGCGTGGCGCCCGGGTTCCAGCGGCCGTCGTCGCCGACGGTCCCCTGCACCGGGTTCTCCTGCGCGGGGTCGCCCTCGCGGGCGGAGTGGAACGTCATCCGCACCTCGGTCCCCTGCCCGGTGGCGCCGTGCAGCTCGAACGCGTCGGTGAGCGCGGCGATCAGCGGGAGCCCGAGCCCGAGCGCGGGGACGGCGTTGAACCGAGTGGCCTGGGACTTGATCCCCGAGCCGTGGTCGCGGACGCGGATCGTGAGCCCGATCTCGTCGGCCAGCATGTCGACCTCGAGCACGCCGTCGGTGTCGTCGTAGGCGTGGACGACCACGTTCGTGCACGCCTCCGAGACGGCCATCTTCATGTCGGCGAGCACCGCCGCGTCGAACGCGAGCGCGTCGGCCATCCCGGCCAGCGCCTGGCGCACGACCGCGACGCCCTCGGCGCGCGCGGGCATCGTGAGGCGCACGTCGGGCGCGACGGTCATTTGCCTGCGCCGTTCCCGTTCGTGCGGGCCGCCTGGACGGCGGCCTCGCGGCCGTTGATCACGGGCAGCACGGGCACGAGGCCCGTGATGTCGAGGATGCGCTGCACGCCCGGCTCGACCGCTTCACCGACGCAGACCACGAACCCCTGGCCCGCCGCCAGCGCGCGGCGCCGCGCCTCCAGCAGGGCCCCAAGGACGGAGGAGTCGACGAACGTGGCGCCGGTGAGGTCGACGACGATGCCGCCCCCGCGGCCGATCGCCTCTTCGAGGCGCTCGCGCAGGGTAGGAGCGGTGTAGATGTCGTGCTCGCCTTCCACGACGACGACGACCACGTCCCCGGCGGCGTCGTCGAGCACGATCGGATTCGCGTCCATGTGGGGCGCAACGATACCCGTCCGGCCGCCCGTGCTAACCCGTCGCGATCGCGCCAGGCGGAGATCGGGTATGACTCGTCGATGGCCGATCGGCTGGAGCGCTACCGGGAGAAGCGCGAGCCCGGGGCGACCCCCGAGCCGGCTGGAGGCCCCGCCGCGCCGGCGGCTCCTGCCGACGCGCCCCGCTTCGTCGTGCAGGAGCACCACGCCCGCCGCCTGCACTGGGACCTGCGGCTCGAGCACGACGGCGCGCTGGCGTCCTGGGCGGTCCCGCGCGGCATCCCGCCCGGGCCGGAGCGCAACCACCTCGCGGTCCGCACCGAGGACCACCCGCTCGACTACCTCGACTTCCACGGCGAGATCCCGGCCGGGCAGTACGGCGCGGGGACGATGACGATCTGGGACCGGGGCAGCTACGAGGAGCACAAGTTCCGCGACGACGAGGTGATGGTCACGTTCCACGGCGAGCGCGTGAACGGCCGCTACGTCCTGTTCCGCACCAAGGGCGACGACTGGATGATCCACCGCATGGACCCGGCCGAGGACCCGGAGCGCGAGCCGATGCCCGAGCAGCTCGAGCCGATGCTCGCCAGGACGGGGCCGCTGCCGCCCGACGACGAGGGCTGGGCGTTCGAGATCAAGTGGGACGGCGTGCGTGCGATCGCGTTCGTCCAGGGCGGCCGGCTCGTCCTCCGGGCCCGTAGCGGCCGCGACGTCACCGCGCGCTACCCCGAGCTGCGCCCGATCGCCGAGGCGCTGGCCGGCCGCGAGGTGGTGCTCGACGGCGAGGTGGTCGCGTTCGACGGCACGCGCCCGAGCTTCCAGAAGCTCCAGGGCCGGATGCACCTCACCTCCGAGCACGC
>JBPCNM010000206.1:0-3758 GCA_051001255.1 Solirubrobacteraceae bacterium | reverse complement strand
CGGTGGTGCAGCAGATCGGCGAGGTGTCCTCGGGCGGCTTCTTCCTGATCTTCTGGATGTTCCAGAACCCACCCGACCTGCTCTTCAGCCTCATCAAGGCGATGGTGATGGCGACCGTGATCGTGCTGGTCGGGTGCTACTACGGCTACACCGCGTCCGGCGGCCCGGTCGGCGTCGGAACGGCGACGGCGAAGTCGATGGTGCTCAACATCGTGCTCGTGCACCTGATCGGCATGCTCGGTACGCAGATCTTCTGGGGCGCGAACCCGCGCGCTCCAATCGGAGGTTGACGGTGGCCGAGGACGCGATCGAGTTCATCGACGTGCACAAGGCGTTCGGCCGTAACAAGATCCTGCGCGGCCTGAACCTGTCGATCCCCGAGGACAGGATCTCGATGATCCTCGGCCCCTCGGGCACGGGCAAGTCGGTCTGCATAAAGCACATGGTCGGGCTGCTCTACCCCGACGACGGCGACATCCTGGTGCACGGCAGGTCTGTTCCGAACATGCCCGACGACGAGCTCTTCGAGATGCGCAAGAAGTTCGGCGTGCTGTTCCAGGACGGCGCGCTGTTCGGCTCGATGGACCTCTACGACAACGTCGCGTTCCCGCTGCGCCAGCACACCGACAAGGGCGAGGACGAGATCGAGGAGATCGTCATGCGCCGCCTGCGCGAGGTCGGCCTGGAGGGCTCGCGCGAGAAGGCGCCCAACGAGCTCTCGGGCGGCATGCGCAAGCGCGCCGGCTTCGCCCGCGCGCTGGTGCTCGACCCCGACATCGTGCTGTTCGACGAGCCCGACTCCGGGCTGGACCCGGTCCGCACCGCGCTGCTGTGCGAGCTGATCGAGGAGGTGCACGCCGAGAACGGCGGCGCCTACGTGGTGATCACCCACGACATCATGTCCGCCAAGCGGGTGGCGGAGTACATCGCGGTGCTGTGGAGGGGCCGGATCGTCGAGTCGGGCCCCGCCGACGAGCTGTTCAACTCTGACAACCAGTTCGTCCGCCAGTTCCTGGCGGGTGCGTCACAGGGTCCGTTGGGGATGGAGTGACCAGGGGCTGGCGCGGACAGCTCCGGGAGAGACGCGCAGCGGGGGGTCGTCGGTGACGATCGCGCGTGGCGCCGCCGTGCTCGCGCTCGCGCTCGCGATCGCCCTGGCCGCGTGGCTGGCGCTGCGCGGCAACGGCGGCAAGGAGTACACGCTGCTGTTCGAGAACGCGGGCCAGCTCGTGTCCGACAACGACGTGCAGGTCGGCGGCCGCCGGGTCGGCTCGGTCACGGGCATCGAGCTCACCGCGGACAACCATGCCGCCATCAAGGTCCGGGTACAAGAGCCCTACGCGCCCCTGCGCGAGGGCACCAGGGCGACGATCCGGCTGACGTCGCTGTCGGGCATCGCCAACCGCTACGTCGCGCTCACGCCCGCGCCGGAGACCGCGAAGGCGCTCCCGGACGGCGCCACGCTGACCACCGCCTCGACCACGCCCGTGGTCGACCTCGACCAGGTCTTCAACACGCTCGACGAGCAGACCCGGGGCGACCTGCAGGACGTCGTGAAGGGCTTCGCCGCCCAGTTCCGCGGCAAGGGGGGCGAGGCCGGCGAGGCGACGAGGTACTTCAACCCGTTCCTGTCGACGTCGCGCCGCCTGGTCGGCGAGGTGACCGAGGACGAGGACGCCCTCACGCGCTTCCTCGTCGACTCCTCGCGCCTGGTGACCGCGCTGGCCTCCAAGCGCGACGACCTCGGGAGCCTGATCGGCACCACCAACGCCACGGCGCGCGCGATCGGCGCCGAGAACGTCGCGCTGGCCAAGGCGCTCGGCCTGCTGCCCGCCACGCTGCGGCGCGCCAACACGACGTTCGTCAACCTGCGCGCGACGCTCGACGACCTCGACGTGCTGGTCGCCGAGTCCAAGCCGGCGACCAGGGAGCTCGCCCCGTTCCTGCGCGAGCTGCGCCCGCTGGTGGCCGACGCGCGCCCGACGATCCGCGACCTGCGCACGCTCGTGCGCCGGCCGGGCGACGACAACGACCTCGTCGAGGCGACGCGGAAGCTGCCGGCGCTCCAGCAGGTGGCCACGCCGGCGTTCGACAGCGGGCGCGGCGCGCTGGTGAAGCTGCAGCCGGTGCTCGAGTTCCTGCGCCCCTACACGCCCGAGCTCGCCGGCTGGCTGCGCGACTTCGGCCAGAGCTCCTCGAACTACGACGCGAACGGCCACTACGCGCGGATCCAGCCGATCTTCAACGCGTTCGACTTCGACGACGACCCGGCCGGCGGCGTACTGACGCCGATCCCGCCGTCGCAGCGCCTGGAGGGGTTGGAGACCAACCAGCTGCGCCGCTGCCCGGGCGCGGCCTCCCAGCCGGCGCAGGACGGCTCGGCGCCGTGGCGCGACGCGAGCGGCAACCTCGACTGCGATCCCAGCCAGGTGCCTCCCGGGCCGTGAGAGCCGCCGTCCCCGTCGCCGCCGTCCTGCTCGTCGCCGCGCTGGCGGCGCTGTTCGTCGTCGCGCGCTCGGATGACGACGCGTACCGCGTGCGCGCCATCTTCGACAACGCCGGCTTCATCATCCCGGGCGAGGACGTCAAGGTCGCGGGCGTCAAGGTCGGCACGATCGAGGACGTCGAGGTGACGCCGGAGTTCAAGGCCGCCGTCGTGCTGAAGATCGACGATCCCGGCTACCAGGACTTCCGCGCGGACGCGAGGTGCATCGTGCGCCCGCAGTCGCTGATCGGCGAGCGGTTCGTCGAGTGCGAGCCGACGCGCAAGCGCGGCGTCGGCGCCGAGGCGCCTGGCGAGCTGCCCACGATCGACAGCGGCCCCGGCGAGGGCCAGCGCCTGCTGGGCGTCGAGAACACGGAGCGCTCGGTCGACCTCGACCTGATCAACAACGTGATGCGCGAGCCCTACCGCGAGCGCCTGTCGATCATCCTCTCAGAGCTCGGCGTCGGCCTGGCGGGCCGCGGCGAGGACCTCGACGAGGTCATCCGGCGCGCCAACCCCGCGCTCAAGGAGGTCGACGAGGTGCTGCGGCTGCTGGCGCGCCAGAACGACCAGCTCGAGCGCCTGGCCGTCGACTCCGACACGATCATGCAGCCGCTGGCCCGCGAGCGGGCCCGCGTGTCCTCGTCGATCGCCAACATCGGCGCGGTGGCCGAGGCGACCGCCGAGCGCCGCGGCGACCTGGAGGCCGACATCCAGCGCCTGCCGCGCTTCCTGCGCGAGCTGCGGCCGACGATGACCCGCCTGGGCGCGCTGTCGGACGAGATGACCCCGGTGCTGTCGGACCTCGGCGGAGTCGCGCCCGACGTCAACCGCTTGCTGCTCGAGCTGGGGCCGTTCTCGCAGGCCGGCATCCCGGCGCTGAACTCGCTCGGCGAGGCGTCGAAGATCGGCAGGCCGGCGATCGAGGCCTCGCTGCCGGCGATCCGCGACCTGCGCACGTTCGCCGCCGCGGCGCGGCCGGTCGGCTCCACGCTCGCCGACGTGCTCGAGTCCTTCCAGGCCAACGACGGCATCGAGCGCGCGATGGACTACATCTTCTTCCAGGTCGCCGCCGTCAACGGCTTCGACTCCTTCGGGCACTACCTGCGCGCCGGGCTGATCGTCAACCAGTGCTCGGCCTACTCGGCCGAGCCGCTGACGGGCTGCTCGGCGAACTTCCGCAGGGCCGCCTCGGCCACGACCGCGTCGTCGGCGCCGCGTGACCCGGTGCTGGCGTGGATGCGGCGCGCGCTGGCCGGGCAGGACCCGAAGC
>JBPCNM010000205.1:0-3968 GCA_051001255.1 Solirubrobacteraceae bacterium | reverse complement strand
ACCCATGCCAGCTGCAGCGGAGCGCGGTCCTGGCAGAGCAGGTGCACCTCGTGGCCGGCCCGCACGAACGCCTCGCCGAGCGCCGCGTTGTAGACGTTCGAGCCCGTGCCCCGCAGCAGGTAGCCGTGGAAGATCAGCACGCGCACGGCGGCGATCGTAACGCCGCCGAAGGCGGGAGCGAGGAACGAGCGGACGCCTGGCAGGCGAAACGGAACATCCGGGTCCGTTGCTAGGCTCCACGCCGATGAGCTCGCGCCAGCTGTATCGCTTGCGCACCCCGTCCACCGGCCGTGAGGTGCTGCTGTCCGCCGAGGACGGCCAGACCTACCGCGACCGCGGCACGGGCGAGCCGATGGAGATCGTCGGCCAGGTCCTGCCGGCCGCGCCCTCCGAGTCGTCGCTGCCGTGGTCGGTGGAGAACCTCCGCTTCTGCAACTGGTGCGACCAGCTCGCGCAGAAGGACCTCAACGACTGCCCGCACTGCGGCCGCCGCATGGCCGCGCTGCCACGCTGACCTGTACGCGCTCATTCGCTCTCCGCGCACATCCCTGACGGCACTCCTGCTCGCCGCCCTCGCACTGGCCGCCGCTGGCTGCGGCGGTAGCGAGGTCAGTGCCGACGAGGTGCCCGGGGCGCCGGTCTCCCTGACCGTGCCCAGCGACAGCGAGCTCGGGGCGGGCGGCGCGAGCGCGAGCGATACGGACGCCGCCGCCGAACCGGACGCGACCGCCACGCCCGACGCCTCCTCGGACACCGGCGCGAGTGACTCCGGCGCTGCCGACACCGGCGCCGACGCCGACGCCGCGGTACCGCCCGCGGACACGGGCGTCGAGACTGCGACGCCCGAACCGCAGACGGCGCCCGACACGGCGACGAGCGACCAGCCGCCCGCCGCCGGCTCGGCCCCGGAGCAGTTCGAGAGCTTCTGCGAGCAGAACGCCGGCGCCTGCTGAGCGCATAGGTTCGCCGCTCGTAGCGGGTCGCTCGTCGCCCGCGCGGCATCAAGCGGGCCCGCGTCAGGGCCGATACGAGGACAGACGCTTCGGCCGACGGTCTGTCATCACCCTGACTTCAGCACCCACTTCCCGCGCCCATGCCGCGCACGCCCCGCTGCGCCGCCTCTCCGAGGTGGCCCTCTCGGCCTGCGCACACAAGGACGTCGTCGCCGCCTTCGCGGCGGAGGCGCGCAGCGCGCTCGCGGCGGACGCCGTCGAGGTGCTGGTCCCCGCTTCCGCCTCGCCGGCCGTCGCGCACGTCGCTGCGACCGCACGCACGCTGGCGCTCGACGAGACCCGGACGGTGGCCGAGCTCGGCGCCGCGCTGGCCAGCCGGCTGCGAGCGCGCGCCGCGCTGCTCGTGCCGATCGCGTGGTCCGGCGACGTCCGCCACGTCGCCGTCCTCGCCCGGCGCGCGCCGCGCGGCTGGACGCGCGACGAGATCCTCCTCGCGGAGACGCTCGCCAACCAGGCCGCGCTCGGCCTGGCACGGCTGGAGTCCGAGCAGCGCCGCGTCGCGCAAACCGAACGCGACCGGGCGCTGGCCCGCGCCGCCCATGCGCTCAACGTCTCGCTCGAGCTCCAAGCCGTCCTTGACACCCTTGCGCGCGAGGCCGACCTGGCCGTCGGCGGCGCGATGGCCGGCGTCTACCTGGTCGACGAGGACGGGGCGGCCCTCGCGACGGCCGGCCACAACTGCCCGGACGAGTGGTTCGGCTATCGCCTCCGGCCCGGCGAGGGAATCGCCGGCCAGGTGCTGGCCAGCGGCCGGCGGGTCGTGACCTCCGCCTACGAGAGCGAGATGACGCTTCCGGCCCACGTCGTGCTGCCCGAGGTGCGCGCGGGCGTCGGCGTCCCGATGTGCTGGAACGGCGAGCTGCGCGGCGCGCTCTCGGTCGGCTTCGTCGAGCATCGCGAGGTGACCTCCGAGGACCTGGACGTGCTCGAGGCGATCGCCGACCTCGCCGTCGTCGCCTGCCACAACGCCGAGACCTACGACGACGTCCGCATCGCCGCCAGCACGGACGCCCTCACGGGCCTGCTCAACCACGGCGCCATGCAGGTCCGCGTGCGCGGGGAGATCGCGCGCGCCGCGCGCGACGAGCAACCGCTCTCGTGCGTCCTGATCGACCTCGACGACTTCAAGCGCGTCAACGACGAGCTCGGCCATCCCGCCGGCGACGCGCTGCTGCGGCGCGTGGCCGACGCCCTCCGGGCCGAGGTGCGTCCCTACGACCAGGCCGCCCGCTACGGCGGCGACGAGTTCGTGCTCGTGCTGCCCGGCTCCGAGGAGCAGGCTGCGCGAGCGGTCGCCGAGCGGGTGCGCGAGCGCGTGCGCGCCGCCGCGCCTTGCGACGCCGCGGGCCCGATCGCGAACTGCTCGATCGGCGTCTCCGCGTGGGCGCCGCCGATGGGCGCCGACGAGCTGCTCGCCGCCGCCGACCGCGCGCTGCTGCTGGCCAAGCGCACCGGCAAGGGCCGCGTCGCGGTCGCCAACCCCGACGCCGACGAGCAGCTCGCCCACTTGCAGCGGGCCGACGGCTCGCCCGCCGCGGTGCAGGCGCTGGCCGCCGCCATCGAGGCGCGCGACAGCTACGGGCACGACCACTCCGAGCAGGTGGTCAAGCTGGCGACCGGCGTCGCCATGCTCCTCGGGCTGACCGCCGACGCGGTCGAGCGCGTCGGCCACGGCGCGCTGCTGCACGACGTGGGCAAGCTCGGCGTCCCGCACGAGATCCTGGACAAGGACGGCACGCTGAGCGACGGGGAGTGGGAGATCGTCGCCCAGCATCCCGTGATCGGCGAGGGCATCCTGCGGCGGCTCCCCCAGCTCGCGCCGCTGGCCCCGATCGTCCGCCACGAGCACGAGCACTGGGACGGCAGCGGCTACCCCGACGGCCTGGCCGGCCCACAGATCCCGATCGGGTCGCGCATCATCCTCGCCTGCGACGCCTACACGGCGATGATCACCGCGCGCCCGTACCGGCCCGCGCTCGCACAGGCCGATGCCGTGGCCGAGCTGCGCGCCCGGACGAGCACGCAGTTCGACCCCCAGGTGGTCGAGGCGCTACTCGACCTCCTGGGTTACCGCGGCTAGCCGCGATGCTTCGACTTGGGCTTCTTCGGCGGCTCCGGCACCACCGGCGTGGTGATCAGCGTCGCGCTGTAGGTCACCCGCGCGGTCCGGTAGGCGCACTTGTACTGCGTGAGGTCGCGCACGCCGGTCTGCGCGCTCTGCGTCTGGGTGTCGTCGCACGCGTCCTTGGCGCGGCTGGCGCGCCAGGCGCTGCTGCGGCCCAGGCCGAGGCTGAGCGCCGGCGCCCAGGTCGGAACCGTGAGCGCGACGATGGAGCCCGCCTCGACGTCGAGCGACGTGGTGAGGGGGAACTGGACGGTCTGGCCGAAGTAAGGCGTCAGCGTCTCCAGCGGGCTCGCAGCCGTCACGCGGCCGAAGTAGCGCGTGCCGGGCCTGAGCACGGTGATGCCCGCCTGCGCCTCCCCGCCGAGGTTCTCCTCGAAGAACGCGCGCTGCTTCTTGCCGGGCGTGCCGAGCGTGACCGACCACGCGACGATCCGGCCGTCCTCGGGGACGACGAACAGCTTGCGCTCGGCGCCGACCCGCGCCTGGTAGGCCGTCGTGCGCGAGATGACCTCGCAGGGGCTGGTGGGACAGCTCGGCGTGGCCTTGGCGCCGATGTCGCCCACCTCGATGATCTTGGCCGAGGCAGTCGCGGGCAGCACGAGCGCTGCCGCCAACGCCGCCAGGAAGGGCCGGATGAACGTCCTGTGCATGCCCGCATTCAACACGAGCGTGCAGTCAAGGTTGCTGTCGGGGCGGCGGCGACCCCGCGCACCGCCCCCGCGCCGTCAGACCTTCTGGACGCTGACGGCCTTCGGGCCCTTCTCCCCGTTCTCCTCTTCATAGGTCACCTTCGACCCCTCGGGCAGCGAGCGGTAGCCGTCGCCGATGAT
>JBPCNM010000204.1:0-2577 GCA_051001255.1 Solirubrobacteraceae bacterium | reverse complement strand
TGCCATGAGCGTCACGCCCGCGCAGGTCACTCGCCACGAGTCGGAGATCGGCTGGTGGGAGATGGTCTCCCAGGCTGCCGCACCGCGGCTTCGCCGGCACGTGCTCGGCTACTGCGGGTACGAGGAGGAGACGGTCGGCTTCACTCGCCGCCGCGAGCTGCCCTCGGGCGAGGTCACCCTGATCATCGGCTTCGGCCCGAAGCTCGAGACGAGGTATCCCGAGCTGGCGGCCGACCGCACCTCCACGCAGCGCTCGTTAGTCGCCAGCCTGCACGAGACCTACTGCCTCGTCGCAACACCCGGAAACCAGGCCGGCATCCAGGTCAACCTGACGCCGCTCGGCGCTCACCTGCTCCTCGCCGTGCCCATGCACGAGCTGACCAACCGCGCCGTCGAGCTCGACGACCTGGTCGGAGCCGACGGCGACTTGCTGGTCGAGCAGCTCCACGACGCGCCCGACTGGCAGGCCCGCTTCGCGATCCTGGATGGGGTTCTCCTGCGCCGTCTCGGCGCGGCGCGGCCCGCCTCCCCCGATGTCGCCTGGGCCTGGCGGCGGCTGGTCGAAACCGGCGGTCGCCTGCCCGTGGGCGAGCTGTGCGCGGAGCTCGGCTGCAGCCGCAAGCACATGCTGCGCCGCTTCAACGAGCAGATCGGTGTCGCGCCGAAGACGTTCGCCCGCGTCCTGCGCTTCCAGCGCGCCGTCCACATGCTCGGCCACCGCGACGGCGTGAGCTGGATCGACGAGCGCGAGCTCGGCGCGGGCCGGCGGATGAGCTGGGGCGAGATCGCGCTCGAGTGCGGTTACTTCGACCAGGCGCACATGAACCGCGACGTCCGCCAGTTCGCCGGCGCCACCCCCGGCGAGCTGGTCTCGCGCCTGCTGCCCGACGGCGGTGGGCTCGCCGGCTGAGGGCGGGTCACATTCGTCCAAGACGCGCGCCGGCCGGCTCCCTAGCCTGGCGCTCAGACGGTTCAACGATGAAGGAGGCGGCGATGGGCGAGCAGACGACTGCGGTGTCCGGCGAGACCCGGTTGACGGCACCCAACATCTATCCATGCCTTCGCTACCGCGACGCCAAGGCTGCCATTCGCTGGCTGGGCGACGCCTTCGGATTCGAGGAGCGGATGGTGCATCCGGGCGAGGATCTCGAGGTGGCCCACGCCGAGCTCAGCCTCGGTCCGGGGATCGTCATGGTCGGCTCCGCCGGCGACGACATGCCAGAGGTCGATACGGACGCCGGCGGCGCCGCGGGCGAGCCCGACTTCTCCCGGATCCCGTTCTCCCTGTACGTGGCGATCGAGGATGTGGACGCGCACTGCGAGCGCGCCCGGGCCGCCGGCGCGGAGATCGTGCGCGAGCTCAACGACACCGATTACGGGTCGCGCGAGTACGGGTGCCGCGACCCCGAGGGCAACGTGTGGAGCTTCGGCACCTACCGGCCGACCGCGGGCTAGCGGTCGGGGAACTGAGGGGAGCGATTCCATGGGAGGCGAAGTCAGCTTCTTCTCGATCGGAGTCGGCGACGCCGACAAGGCCCGCGCGTTCTACGGCACCCTGTTCGGCTGGGGGTTCGCGGAGCCCCCGTCGGGCGAGGGGCGGTCATCGAGACCAGCAACATCCCCGGCGGCATCCACGGCGACGATGCTGGCGCGAGCCCGTACCTCTTCTTCAGCGTCGACGACATCGAGGCGGCGGCGGCGCACGTGCGCGAGCTCGGCGGACAGAGCGAGGAGATCGATGTCGAGCACGACGAGGACGAGGCGTCGATTGCGCGGTTCGGACGCTTCAAGCTCTGCCGCGACGACCAGGGCTCATCCTTCGGCCTGCACCAGCCGCCGAGCGCGTCCTGACCCTGGATCTCCGGCGAAACGTCAGCGACATCCCACAGGCGCTCATGACGCGGCGCCGCGGTCGAGCTGCAGCGCGGCCGAGTTGATGCAGAAGCGCTGCCCGCCGCGGTCGCGCGGGCCATCGCCGAAGACGTGGCCGAGGTGCCCGTCGCACGTCGCGCAGCGCACCTCGGTGCGGCGCAGTATCAGGCCCTCCTTGCGCAGCTCCACGCTGTCGTCGCCCGCCGGCGAGGTGAAGCTCGGCCATCCCGTCCCCGAGTCGAACTTGTCCTCGGACCTGAACAGCACTGCGCCGCAGCCCGCACAGCGGTAGGTGCCCGGGTCCTTGCAGTCGTCATAGACGCCGGTGAACGGAACCTCGGTGCCGGCGCGTCGCAGCACGCGGTACTGCTCGGGAGTCAGCCGCTCACGCCACTCGCGCTCGCTGCTCGGGAGGTCAGGTGTCATCTTCGGGCTCCTCCATCCGGCGACGCCAGCGTGGCCAGATCAGTCTGCGCGTCCAGATCGGCGGCCGGCGAGCCAGCGCGGCAGCGGAACCGGCGAGAACGCATCCGCGGACGCGGCCGCGAGCGCGCGCGGCTCGACCTTGCCGAGCAGGCGGCGCAGCTCGTCGCGCTCTGCTCGGTCCATATGGCGCCCGCGCCGCACGAGCTCACGCAGACGACGACGATCGCCGGCATCGAGGCGCTGCAGGTGTTGACGCGCCAGGAGCGCGATCTGGGCGAG